>JANNQE010000528.1:0-2130 GCA_031441625.1 Planctomycetia bacterium | reverse complement strand
CACTCACCCCTCGAACTCGAACCGGACGGCCCCGTTCTCCAGCTTCAGCCGCGCGTCGAACGTGCTCCCGCTCTTCGACTTGAACCCCTTGAGCAGCGGACTCACCCCCTTCTTCAGCAGCGCCCGCGCCGTCGTCGCGCTCACCTTCTTGCCGGCGATCGTCTTCCAGATGGCGAACTTGCACCCGTCCCGCCACCCGCTGCACCCGTAGGACCGCTCCCCCTCGACCACCGTCGCCCCGCACAGCGGGCACGGGCCGAGCGGGCCGTCGGTCGCCTTCCCCGCTTTCTTGTCGCCGCCCGCTCCGGCGTCTGCCATGGCGTCGGGGCGGCGGACTTTCGGCGATTCCCCGTCCGTCGGTTTGGTCCGCGGTAATCGGTCACACCCCGGCGAGTAGCAGTGGCGCAGGTCGTCGGGCGAAGTGGGCTTCGACGGCGGCGGTCACGAACGCGAACACGTTCCGCTTCTGCTGCCGACACGTCTCGATCACGCTCAGCATCGTCTCCACGAACCGGCTGCCCCGCTCGCTCTGGGTGCCGAACGACAGCTTCCGCCAGATCACCGCGTGACGCAGCGACCGCTCGCTCGCGTTGTTCGTCGGCTCCACCCCGTCGTGGTCCAGGAACGTCCACAGCCACTCCCGGTGGGCGTACAACTCCCGGCACATGCCCACCAGACGCCCGTTCCCGCTGAACGCCCCGCGCAGCAGCAACCCGTCCACCACCTGGCGGACCGGCGTCAGCACGCGTTGGAGTTCGCCTCGGGTGATCGTCCCGTCCCGGCATCGGGACCACTGGCGGAACAACTCGCGGGTTGGCCGCATCAGGTCATGGCCGAGGCGTGTCACCTGGGAATCCGAACTGTCGATCCACGCCTGGATGTCTCGTTTGAGGTGCGCCCAGCACCACTGGAGCCGGCCGACCTGCCAGTCCATCTTCGCCCGGTCGCACATGACCACCCCGCCGAACGCGTCGGTCAACAGGTCGTCCAGGATGGTCGCCTCACGGGTCGGGCGGATGGCGAACGCGGTGAACCACTTCGCCCCGAACGTCCACAGCCACGCCTTCGATGCCGCCTGCTTGGTCGGGGACTCGTCGATCCCCAGGTGGGATTGGGTCGGCAACTGGGCGATCAACGCGTCGGAGGTCGGCCGCAGGGCCGCCGTCACCTGGTGCTGCCTCTTCACCGCCAACGCCGCACAGCACGGGTGCCCCAACAGGGCGTCGAGGAACAACGCGGCCCGACGCTTGCTCTGGCGGAAAGAGGCCATGAGCAGGCCCGTGAAGGCGACCAGACGCGGCCCGGATTGGCCGAGCGGGACGCCCGATGGGAGGTCCGCACAGGTGGTTGCCCCGCAGTCGCAGGTGAGCCGGTGCCGCTGGTACTCGGTGACGACCGGCTTGATCTCGGGCAGTTCCCAGACCTGGTGCCGCAGCGGGGTCGGGTCGGTCCCGGTGAGGGCCGCGTGGCACCGCCGGCAGGCCGTCGGGGCGAGCGGGACGACCCGGTCGCCGTCGTCGCTCGGGATGAGCGATCGGGCGTGCTTGGGATGACCGGGTTGGCCGCCACGCTTCTTGCGGGACCGCGGGCGGGTCGGGGTCGGCTTGGCGTGCGGGTGTTGGGGACTCGGTGGCACCGACGAGTTCGCGGGCGTCGGGGTGCGGTCGGCGAGTTGGCTCTTGAGGTCGCGGACCTCAGCCCGGAGTTGGTCGATCTCGGCGGACAGGGCGAGGACGAACGCCCGCACCGCGGGCGTCATCTGGGCCGCAAGTTCGGGTGGAATGCCACGCTCGGCGGTTCGCGTCATGCCGCCAACGTCGCCGAAATCGACCGCCCCGACCAGATCAACTGCGCGACCTGTGAACCTTTACGGTCCGCGTGGTGCGGCGGGTACGTGAAGGTTTCGTCGCCCTGGCCGGCCGCGGGCCTTCCGCCTGCGGGGTGCGGACCTCCAGCACCGCCCCAGCGTCCGACAGGGTGAGGATCACGCCGTCCGACCCGTCGAACGGCGGTGGCCGAAACAGCACCCTCCGCTGAAGCAGTTCGCGGGCGTGGCCGGCGTCCAACCGCCCGCCCTTGTACTCCTTCCACAGCACGAACGGGCACCCGCCCTTCCACCCCGAGCAGCCG
>JANNQE010000527.1:0-5474 GCA_031441625.1 Planctomycetia bacterium | reverse complement strand
AACTCCTGGTGTTTCCAGGCTGCCGATCGGGTTCTCGACGTAAACCTATGCCCGACCGAGGCCAAGTACCTGTCGCGTCCAGCGAGAAGTCTCGAAAATTCCGTGCTGGTGCGAGAAGGCATCGGCCGTCGCCGCTCACAGCACGCCCTTCGTGCTGGGTACGCCGGTGGCACCAGCTAGTTCGGCTACTGGACCCGCCCTACCTGAGTTACCAGTTCGCCGGCCCGAAGAAGATGCCGCACCCGCCGGGGCGTCGGCGGGATCGGTTCGAGTCCCGCCGGGGCTCACTTTCGCAATCGCCCCCGCCGTGCGACGGGAAGTCGTCTGCTCACCACCCGGCAGCGGGCGGCGCGGCTCAGGCCGACGGGTCGGGTGGCGGCGGGGGGACGACGGCCGTTCTCACCCGCTCGACCACCGACTGCGAGACCGCGGCGAACAGTTGCTTCCCGAGGGCCATCAGTTCCCCCTGGAAGCTGCTGGTGAGCATGTGCAGGAGGCCGGAGGAGCCGTTGGAGCCGCCGGCGGACGGCTTGGTGTTCAGGAGCATGCTCAGGGCCACCCCGCCGGCCACCGCCACCCCGACCGCCTCGAACGGGTGCTTGCGGATGAGGTCGCTCGGGTCGAACCCGCGGGCCATGTCGGTCACAGTCGATTTCACCCCTTGCGTGATTTGCTCGATCGGGTTCCCGATCGCCGCCTTCATGGCCGCCATCGGGTCGGCGACCGCCGCCTGCACGGTGTTGACGGTGTCGCTCACGGCCCCGATGGTGGTGCGGATGCTGCCGAGCGTCTGCTCCTCGAGCACGTCCAGTTTGCCGGCCATCGCCTCCTGGGTGCGGCGCAACCGGGCTTCGATCTCGTCGGCCGACTCCTCGACCGCCGGCGTGAGGGGGACCGGCGGAGCGGGCGGGGCCTCCGGGGGGAGTTCGGTCACTTCGAGCGTTTCACGAGCCATGACCAGGACTCCGAGAGGGATTTCATCGTGCGAGTGGGGGTGAAGGACAGGCCGGCCAGGTGACGGAAGCCGACGACCGTGGCGACACCGCCGACGAGCACGAGCGCCCCGCCGACGATCAGCCAGCAGGCCCACAGGCCGAGCGTGGGCACGGACTCGTGCAGGGCCAGCACGCCGCCGGCCAGGGAGAACACCGTGCCGGCGATCAGGACGACCACCCCGACCGCGGCCTCCAGCACCCACCACTGCGTTTGCCGCATCCCGTCGCGCACCTCGGCTTTGAGCAGGTTGGCGTGCTGGACGAGCAAGTTGCCGGCGTCGTCGGCGATGTCCGTCACCAACTGTTTCGTCGTCTCTTCGCCCACCAGGGGCACGGGGGTCGGTTCGGGCGGAGGGGGTTGTACGGTCGGCTCGTCGAGCGCGGTCATGTGGTCTGTCTCCAATTCGTGAACCGCGGCGGGGGCCGGGTGTGGGGACACCTCCGGCAACACTCGTGCCAACCGCCCGGACGGGATTCGCACGATTCGGACCCCGCGGTCGCCGCTCGGCACTTCGCTTGCAGTCGAGTGATTCCCCGGCTGACTCGCCGGTCCCTCGCCCCTGATCATCCCGAGTCCGAGAGGCCCGACATGTCCGACGTGAAGGTGGCCGTGAAGCCGTTGTGGCAGCGGGCGCTCATCATCTTGTCCGCGGTCGTGACCAGCGCTCTGGTGCTGGGTGCCTTGTACTGGATGCGGTCGGTGTTCATCCCGCTCGCGCTGGCGGTGTTCCTCACGGCCGTCCTCGCCCCGGTGGTGTCGTTCCTCCAGAAGCGGGGGCTGGGCCGACTGCCGGCGGTCATCGTGGTGGTGGTGACGGCGGTGCTGCTGGCCGGCGGCACTGCCACCGTGTTCGTCTCCCAACTGGGCGGGCTGACGGAGACCGTGGCCGAGAACAAGGACCACATCAAGACGAAACTGGGGTCGGCCCGAACCCTCATCCTCGGTGACGGCGAGTCGCGGTGGGCGAAGATCATGAAGGAGTGGGAGCAGTCGCTCGCCCCCACCCCGACGGCCGCCGACCCGCAGAAGGTGGTGGTCGAGCCGTCGGGCAACTCGTGGTGGTCGCGGTTGGACTCGCTCGCCGGGCCGGTGGCCGAGCTGTTCGGGCTGGTGGCGTTCGCCCTGGTGCTGATGGTGTTCATGCTGCTGGCGAAAGAGGACCTGCAGGACCGCGTGTTCCGCCTGCTGGGCATGGGGGCGATGACGTCGGCGGCGCGGGCCGGGGGCGAGACCACCTCCCGCATCAGCCGCTACCTGTTCGCCCAGTTCGTGCTCAACGTCGTGTTCGGGGTGGTGTGTACCGTCGGCCTGTTCGTGTTGCAGGTGCCGTACGCGATCCTGTGGGGGCTGCTGGCCACCCTCATGCGGTACGTGCCGTACCTGGGCACCTGGATCGGCGTCATCCTGCCGGCCGGCTTCTCCGCCGCCCTGTCGAACGGCGACCAGTGGTTCCTGCCGCCGACCGTGACGGCCGGCGAATTCTGGTGGGTGCAGCCGGTCGGCGTGCTGGTGCTGTTCCTCGGGCTGGAACTGCTGACGAACAACCTGATCGAGCCGCGGCTGTACGGCACCAGCCTGGGGGTGTCGGAGGTGGCGCTGCTGGTGATGGCCGGCTTCTGGACGTTCCTGTGGGGGCCGATCGGGCTGGTCCTGTCCGGCCCGCTCACCATGTTCCTGGTGGTGGTGGGCAAGCACACCCCGCAGTTCCGCTTCCTGTCGGTCCTGCTCGGGTCGGACCCGCCGCTCAGCCCGGCCGAGTCGCTGTACCAGCGGCTGACCGCCCGCAACCAGGACGAGGCCGAGCGGGTGGTGACGGCGGCCATCCCGAAGGACGACCCGCGGGCGGTGTTCGACGCCACCGTCATCCCCGCCCTGGCCATGGTGAAGGCGGCCCGGCAGGCCGGCCAACTGGACGCCGACGACGAGCGGCAGGTGACGGCCATCGCCGGCGAGGTGGTGGACGCGGCCGTGCTGGAGGTCCGCCGGCGGACGGGCGAGGAGGCGGCCGAGCTGGTCGGCGACCGCAAGATCCGCGTGCTCGCATGCCCGGCGTCGGACGAGACCGACCGCCTGTCGCTCGTGGCGCTCGACGGCCTGCTGCCGCCCGCCCGGTGGGAAGTGAAGGTGACAGGGGTTGCCACCCTGACGTCCGAACTGGTCGCCCAGGCGGTCGAGTTCGACCCGGACGTCATCTGCATCGCCGCCCTGCCGCCGGACGGCATCGCCCACGTGCGGTACCTGTGCAAGCGGCTGCGGGCCAAGTTCCCGGACGTGCGGATCGTCGTCGGGCGGTGGGGCGGGGCCGTCACGCCCGAGGACACGGCCCAGTTCGTGGAGGCGGGCGCGACCGCCGTCGCGGAGTCGCTGTCGGCCGCCCGCGCCTCGCTGGCCGGGTGGCTGCCGGTGTACGCCGCCCAACCGCCGCGGGGCGACGACCGCACGACCGCCGCCGCCGGTGCCGCGATTGGCACGCTCCCTGCGTAACGACTCCCATCGGCGAGCGGTTCACCCGTCCGCCACACCCCAGGAGGACGACAGATGAACACCAACGTGAAAGACCGCTTCAGTGCCGCCGGTGATGCCACCAAGCAGGCGGCCGACGCCGGCCGCGACGCCCTCAAGCACGTCGGCGAAGCGGGCAGCGGTCTTGCGAAAGCCGTGGCCGACACCGCCGGCGACTTGGCCCAGCAGGGCAAGGACGTGGTGGGCAAGGTGGTGGAAGGGGCCGGGCAGGCGGGCGAGAAGGTGCAGCAGTGGGCGGGCGACGCCTACGAGAACACGAGCAAGGCCGTCGGCGACGCCACCGACAACGTGGCCGGAATGATCCGCAAGCACCCGCTGCCGGCGGTGCTCATCGGCTTCGGCGTCGGCCTGCTCATCGGCCGGCTGTTGCGGCTTTGATGCCAACTCGCGGAGCGGGCGGTTCACCGGAACGGCTGATCCGACAGGCACACCCGCCCGCGCTCGACCAGCAGTGAGGTGAGAGGGAACAGCCCGGCTCGGCCGAGCACGAACGGGCCGTCACCCGCCGTCTGTTTCCTGAACCACCGGCTGAACCAGACCGAAAACCAGCCGGAAGCCGGGGCGATGTCGGCATAGTAGAAGCAAGGGAGTTGGAGCTGGCGGACGCCGACGGCGGTGTGAACGTGACCCCATTTGCCGTGCAGTTGCCCGTGAAAGGTGGTGCCGGTGGCGACGGGCACGGCAGTTGGGTCGTAGCCGGCGATGCCATACCTGCGGGCGTCCCGCTCTGGGATCATGGTCACGTCCGCGCCTGTGTCCACGATGAACCGCAGAGTCATGCGGTCGGCTCGGCTCGACGAGACAATCCGAACGGGGAGCGGAACCACCGGACGGGGAGAGTAGATTTTCCGCGACGGGATGAACCCGTCGATGCCGCGCGGGGTGAGCGGGAGGTCGATGGGCGGATCGTGTGGCGGCATGGGCGAAGGCGTCCTTTCAATCGCGGATTCCGATTTCCGATTTGGTCTGTTTCCAAGTGGGAACGTAGCTCAAGGCGATATGCGGGAGGAGGTCCGGATCTTGCTCCTCCCACCACGCCGCCGTCTCATCCCCCGTTCCGGCGAACAGCACTTCCATGTCGGCCCCGTGGCCGCGGGACCACATGTACCCGCCGCCGTAGTAGTAGCTCAGCGTCCAGCCGAGTTCGAGTTCGGCGATGTCCTCCGGGGTCAACTGCGGGTCGTGGACGAACGAGTCGAAGATTTTCCGCAGCTTGGGCGGTGGGACGAGCTTGTCGGTCACGGCTGGCATGGTGAACCCTCCTCAAGGGCAGCTTACCACGAATCGCCTCCGGTCACACCGTCGGCCCGCGGAACGGCCGTAGCAGTTCCTTCACCCCCTCCGGAACCTTGAACCCGACCGACTGCCCCCACGGGTAGACCGTGCCGGACTGTTCGATCACGTTCAACTGTCCCGTCGCGGCGGCCGTCTTCGTCTGCCGATACCAGTGGCCGACCAACTCGGAGTACGCCCGGCAGACCGCCGCCGGGATCTGGTTCGTCGCCGTGGTGTACTCCACCCGCACGGCGTTCGGGAATGCGTCCGCCGGCACGTCCCACCCAGGGAGGCTGGGTACGAACGGGCCGTCGGTGCATTCCACCACCCCGCGGGCCGGGTGAAGGACGTATCGGTCCGCGGGGATGGCGGTGGTCGGGTCGAACTCGCGGGCGGCGTCCACCCGCACCTCGCTGACCCCGGACACCGGGTAGTTGTTCAGGAACAGCACCTTCGCCCCGCCGGGGTGGCACTCGGTGAACGTGCCGCCGGCGAACGCCCGCCCGCAGAACGTTTCGACGAACGAGTCGGCGGCGGATTGCAGTTGGCCGAGGAGCGCGTCGTCGCCGCTGCCGCTGACGGCCAGGGCTTGTTTCACGTTGGACAGCGTGTCGATGGGCATCGGGAAGCTCCGGGAATTGGTGAACCGGCGGCGTGAGCCGCCTGGGTGAATGAGACCC
>JANNQE010000526.1:0-12834 GCA_031441625.1 Planctomycetia bacterium | reverse complement strand
GAAGAGTTGGCGGGCGACGAGGGTGGTCAGGACGGCGGCGGCGCCGCGGAGGGAGCAGCCGGCGTCGAGGACGAGTTGGACGGACAGGGCGATGACCGAGACGGGATACTGGCCGCCGCGGGGCGGGAGATCGGCGACGGGGTGGTCTGCTTTTTTTGGGCCGTGGCGTCGGCGGCGGCCGCGAGGGCCTGGTCGCGTTCGCGGCGGAGGAGTTCGAGTGGTTCGGCCTGCGGCCGGAGTTGGCGTGGCCACTGTTCGGCCTGGTCCCGCCAGGGGTCGCGACGGCGGGCGAGATCGCGGACGGTCAACTTGGTGAGCTTGACCTGGTGGCGTCGGTGGAGGGCTTTCGGCTTCCCGTCGTCGCGGCTTTTGAGGAGTTTGGGGACCCCGACGTGAAGCGGTGGTGTCCTATCGCCGTTGCACGGCGGGGAAGGTCATCCACTCGCGGATGGACCACACGTGATCCGTCAGTCCGGCGGCCATCGCCGGCGTTCGTGACTGCCACCGCCCGTCCGCCCCCTTCACCCGCAGGGTCCTCACCGGCCAGCAGAAGTTGTACGTGAAATAGCTGAACCGCGTCGCCGCCACGTGCACGTCCCACGCCTTCGAGAACCCGTAACTCTTCCGCCCCTTCCGGCTGCACCGATTCCGATCCGTCCCGTTGTGCCGCTCGACGAACGCCGTGTTCACCACCCGGCTGACCGCCGACATGGCCAACGCCAGCCGCAGCCCGAACCAGGTGCCGAACACCAGGGTGGTGCTCACCGACACCACCCGCCCGTTCGCCCGGTGCTTGTGCACGGTGGAGTACGTCAGCCCGGCCGGCACCACCACCGTCGGCTTCCGCGGACGCCCCGGTCGCCCGGTTCGCGGGGGCGTGACCACCTGCCCGTCGGCGGCGCGGATGGCGTCGGCGTACACCGGGTACTCGTCCGACGTGATCAGCCACGGGATCCGCCCGCCCGTCCGCCGGTGGAAGTCGGCCACCAGTTCGTGGGTGGCCTCGGCCGTCCGTTTGCCCACCACCAGACTCACCACCAGCCGGCTCTCCGGATCGAGGGCGACGTGGTCCCAGCAGTCGCCCGTAGTCGCCTCGCAGGGGTCGCAGTTCCTCTCCTTCTTGGCCACGAAATCCCACTTCTCGTCGAACTGCACTTCAGTCGTCGTCGGGGGAAAAAGCGACGAGCTCGTCGTGCAGGTGTTGAGCGTGATCGCCGGCCCGGCGGGTGTACTGGGTGACGGTGTCGCGGTGGACGCCGACCAGGCGGGCCGTCTTGCGGGTGCCCACCCCCTCGGCCACATGGGCGAGGATGGCGGCCACCGTGTCGGGGGGCAAGCGGGTGTCGAACAGCGGGGTGCCCTTGCGTTCGGAGAAGCGGGCCTTGCAGGTGTGGCAGCGGAGCATCCGCGTGCGACGGGGGCCGTACCGGGCGGTCACCGTCAAGTTGCCGTGCCCCCGCTGGGCGTGGTCCGCGCAGTCGGGATTGAGACAGCAGAAGCGGCTCAGGTCGTGTTCGTCCACGGGACTCCCTCCCACGGCGAAATGCCAGTCACACGGCCACAACACTCTACCGGACCAGTACTACCGCTTACAACGGCAATCGGACACCACCAGCGATCTCAACTTCCGGCATTTCCAACTTTCGGAGCAGTTTCGCCTCTTCCTCGTTCAGCGGTCTTGGCGTGGTTTTCCTGAACTTCCTGAGCATCTTGACCATCTCCTTTCGCTCTTTGCTTTTGCCTTTGATGAACGCCGAGACCAGTCCGATTACCAACCCGACGACTGTTGCGAGTGACGCCAGGACTTTCCAGGGGTCGGGTCGGCCGCGAACAGGGCCATGGGCGTGTCCTGTTGAGGATTGGGAAAATGCGATGAGGTACGGGGAAAAAGATAACTTCGGGCCGATTGGGAGTCAATCGCTGTGCGAACAAAGAACAAAATACGAGTTACGCAGTTGGCCCCAGCGAGCCAGTTCTGACCGGAATCTGGATGCGTCGGGGCAATGTGGGTAAGGATCTCACTTACCCAAACTCCCAGAAAACGGCCAACTGCGTAACTCGTACAAAAGATGACGAGTCGTGAAACCGTCGACGAGTCCGATCGTGCCGAACCTCGTGGCTATGGTCTGAGCAATGCGTGGCGAACGTGGCAAGGGCACGGCCTTTGCGTGCCGATAGCGTCTGTTCAGGATGTCTTTTCCCGATGGGAGGGCCGGCGATGACACGGAAGTTGTTGCTGCTCGCGGTGCTGGTGGGCGTGGCGGCGGGGGTCGGGTGTCGGAACGTCGGCGGGCTGTGCGCCGCACGCCAGAAGGCACGTCCGGACGACTCGAGCTACACCATCGAAGAGCAGAAGCGGCGTGCCCGCGACAAGTACGCCCTGCCGCCGGAGGACGACTTCCGCCTCGGCCCGAAGACCGGCTCCAACCTGCCCGGCGGGACGGGCCGGTAGACCGCCGACACGTCCGACCGAAGCAGTGCGTGGGACGAACCCGGCGGATGGGGGGATGCGTCATTTCCAGCGCACTCTCCACTCACGGGATCAGGGTGAGCGTCTTTCGTGTTGGTGGGGTTGCGGTCGGAGAGGGGTGCCCGTCCTCCGCCGCGAAGCGGCCGTCGTTCGTAGCCCAGGGCGGAAGCCCTGGGACTCCCGTCAACCACCCCACTCTCGCCCCGAAGGGGTCGGCGTCAATGGCACGTCAGCCCCTTCGGAATGGGGCCACACTCGCCCCACTCCCCAGGGCTTCCGCCCTGGGCTACGAACGACGGCCGCTTCGCGGCGGGGCTGCACGTCCGATTCCACTCACCCAGTTATGCCTACCCCACTCTCGGTTTCCGGTCGGCGGCATCCATTTGACTTGAACACGATCGCCGGGTAGCATCTCCCTCAATTCCTCGCGGTCAGTCAACTCGTCTCCGAGCCGAGCCATGAGAGTCAACTGCCCCGAATGCGACCACCGCTTCCGCGCCCCGGACGACGACGAGGACCGTCGCATCAAGTGCCCGGAGTGCGGAGAGCGGTTCCGGCCGAGCGAACTGGAGGGCGACGAGGAGGAGGAACCGACCCCGCGGAGGAAGTCCCCCTCGACGGGCCGGAGCGGGCGCGGGTCGGCGAAGAAGGACAACACGAAGTTGCTCGTGCTGTCGGGCGTGGTCGGCGGCGTCAGCCTGTTGGTCATCGGGGGCATCGTCGCCGCCATCGTCTGGTCGGGCACGGGCAACTCGAATCAGGCCAAGGTGCCGACGACGGCCAAACAGACACCCGTCCGGCCGCCGACCCCGCCCGTCCGGGTCACGCCGACCACCTCGCGGTTCACGCCCGACGAGCCGATCCCCGACCCCACCTCGCCTCCGACGAACCCGTTCCCGCCGCCGACCGGAGTGTCGCCGCCGACCAACCCGTTCCCGCCGCGACCGAACCCGGTGCCGCCGGGCAACGCGGCACTGGACGAACTGTTCCGCGACCCGGTAGACAAGGCACCGCCGGTCACGAAGGTGGCGGTGCTCACCCGCAAGCCCGAGGACGCCCCGCTCGCCGTGCCCACCTTCCACAGCCTGATGGTGGCGAACAAGCTGGTGAAGCCGTCGGCCCTGACGAAACTGACGCTGGACGAGGTGAAGGGTGCGACGGTGTACATCAAGGTGGACGCCGGCGAGCTGTCGGGCAGCGGGTCGGGGTTCTACATCGGGTCGGAGAACGGGGCGGCGCTGGTGGCCACCAACCACCACGTGATCGAAGCGGCGGCCAAGCGGCCGGCACCGGGTGCGGCCAAGACCAAGATCACCTGCGTGTTCAACAGCGGGGTGAGCGGCGACGAGCGGCCGACCACGGCGAAGATCGTGGGCTTCGACCCGGTCGCCGACCTGGCGGTGCTGCGACTGGACAACCCGCCGGCCAAGCTGCCGAAGCCGCTCAACCCGTGGGCCACCCCCAAGCTGACCGAGACGATGGAGGTCCGCATCTTCGGCTTCCCGTTCGGCGAGCAGTTGGCCACCGCCACCACCAACCCCAACATCTCGGTGAACACGGGCACGGTGTCCAGCCTGCGGCTGAAGAAGTCCGGCGGGCTGGAGACGGTGCAGATCAGTGGGGCCATCAACCCCGGCAACAGCGGCGGGCCGATCGTCGATAAGGACGGCCGGCTGGTGGGGGTGGCGGTGTCCACCATCAAGGGGTCCGGGCTGGGGTTCGCCGTGCCGGTGGACGAACTCATCGCCCTGCTCGAAGGGAAAATTCTGCTCACCGAGTTCGTGCCGACCGGCCTGGACCGGACGGCCGCCAAGTTCAAGGTGGTGGTGCCTGTCATGGACCCGCGGGCGAAGGTGCAGACGGTGTACGTGCGGTACTGGGCGGGCAAGGGGGCGAAGCCGCAGGCGGTGAAGGACGCCCAGTACGGGCACAAGGCGATCGCCAACGGCCAGGACCTCGCCCTCAACCTGCCGGACGGCACCTCCTCGCTGGCCGTGGCGGTCGCCGACTTGTCCCTCCCGGCCGACGCCACCGACGTGGTCCTCCAGCTCGGCTCCGAGCAGGTGCCCCCGCCCGGTCAGCCCCGCGGCATGATCGCCATCTCCGCCCCGGTGGAGTACAAGCTGGGGGTGAAAACCATCCCGACCGGGGCGGACGCCAAACCGCTGAACGAGGTGCTCCGCGACCCGGCCTCGCTGGCCGGTCAGACGGTCGTCGTCCGCGGGAAGGTGCTCCGCCCGCCCCTCGGCGGTCTCGGCCGTTACGAGGCGTTCGACGTGACGGACGGTACGGGACGTGCCCCCGCGGGGGTGCGGTTTCTGATCGCCGCCGAGGCGACGCCTCAGTTCGACGAAGTCGCCCCGGACGTCCGCGGGAACGACGTGCGACTGGTGTGCGTGGTCGGCAAGAAGGGGGCCGACGGGGTGACCCCGGTGCGGGTGGCCCGGTGCGACTTCCTGAGCGACGAAGACGTGGTGGTGCGGACGGTGCCCGAGGCGGACACGACCGACCCGCTGGCGGCCCTCAACCGCCACCCGAAGAAGTTCGACGGCAAGTCGGTCACGCTGGTGGCCGCGGCCGCGCTCCAGCCGGCCGCCCCGCGGCCGGGCGACACGTTCATGGTGCGGTTCACCAACACGGCCCTCCCGCGGTCGGTCCAGTTCGCCTACGCCCCCGGCCTGCTGAAGAAGGTGAGCGACTTGAAACTGAAGCCGAACGGCATCTACAAGGTGCGGCTGACCGGGGTGGTGAGTGCCCCGCCGGACGGCGGCCTGGGGAGTGTCAGTGTGACCAAGGTGGAGATCCTCGACCCGAACGACGAGAGCGTGCAGAAGGTGATCGAGTAGAATGCCCCCACCACCGCACACCGGGAGAGGGGAAGCCTCTCCCGGTGTCGCGTTTCAGGACCACCACAGCGGGGAAAGGCGGGTGACGGCCCAACTGGAGAACGGCACCCGCCGCCGGCGGGTGTTGCTCGTCGTGAACCGCTTCGCACGGCAGGGGGCGACGGCACACGCCGACGCGGTGGCGGCACTCGCCCACCTCGGGTTCGAGGTGATCGACGGCAGCCCGCGGGACGGCGTGTCGATTGCCGACCGGATCGGTGAGTTGGCGAAATCAGCCGATGTGATCGTGATCGGCGGCGGGGACGGCACGCTGAACGCCGCCGCCGAAGCGCACGTGAACGCCGGCAAGCCGCTCGCGATTTTGCCGCTCGGCACGGCCAACGACCTCGCCCGCACCCTGAATCTGCCGACCGACATCCCCGCCGCGTGCCAGCTCATCGCCGCCGGCCACACCCGTCGCATCGACCTGGGGCGGGTGAACGGCAAGCACTTCTTCAACGCCGCCAGCGTCGGCCTGAGCGTGTCCATCACCGTCGGCCTGTCGAAGGAGCGGAAGGCCCGGTTCGGGGTGTTCGCGTACCTGATCGCGGCGGTGGAAGCGGTGTGGCGGTGGCGGCCGTTTTGGGCGGACATCACCGTCGACGGCGTGACGCACCGATCCAAGACGGTACAGGTGACGGTCGGCAACGGGGTGCACTACGGCGGCGGGCTGACGGTGGCCTCCGACGCGGCCATCGACGACCAGCGGTTGGACGTGCTCAGCCTGCAAGTGCGCGGATGGTGGGAACTGATCCTGCTGCTGCCGGCGCTCTTGCGGGGCACGCTCGCCGGGTCGCCGCGGGTGCGGGTGTTCAGCGGCAAAAAGGTGGAACTGCGGACGCACAAGCCGAAGCGGGTGAACACCGACGGCGAACTGACGACCGAGACGCCGGCCACGTTCGAGGTGGTGCCGAACGCGATTGAGGTGTTCGCCCCGGTGCCGACCCCCGCCCCGCCCCCTTCACTCGCCGCACAGACGCTTCTCGCCCCCCGCCCGCTGCACGGGGTCGGCTGGCAGTCGCTGCTCGCCGCGTGCGGGCTGGTGTGCTTTCTCGCCGTCGTGTCGGTGGTGCAACTCGGCCCACCGACGTTCGATGAACACGTCTTGCGGAGCCTGCGAACCGCCGCCGACCCGGCCGTGCCGCTCGGCCCGCGGTGGCTGACGGTGGCCGCGCACGACGTGACTGCGCTCGGCGGGTACACGGTGCTCACGGTGCTCACGCTCGCCGTGGCCGGCTTCTTGGCCCTCCGCCGGCGGTGGGTGTCGGTGGCACTGGTGCTGCTCGCCGCCGGCGGCGGCGGGGCGATCTGCGAAGGGTTGAAAGGTGTGTTCGCCCGCCCGCGGCCGGCCGTCGTGCCCCACCTCGTGGAAGTCCACAACGCCAGCTTCCCGAGCGGCCACTCGGGCGCGGCGGCGGCGGTCTACCTGTCGCTCGCGGTGTTGCTCGCCGGCCGCATCTCACGGCCGGCGGTGCGGGCGTACCTGATCGGGGCGGCGGTGCTGCTGACGCTGCTCGTCGGCGTCAGCCGCGTGTTCCTCGGCGTCCACTACCCCACCGACGTGCTCGGCGGGTGGGCACTCGGCGCGTCGTGGGCGGCGCTGTGCGGGCTGCTCGCGCGGCGGTTCCGCCGCCGTCAAACCGGGTGATGGTCGCGCGCGTCACTTCTTCGGCACCTGCCCGACGAGTTCACGCGGTTTCACCTCGGACGCGGTCAGGCGGAACTTCTGATGCTCCTCCACCTCCACCGTCGCGTCCGTGCCGCCGAATGACACGACCACCCCGCCGCGGACGTGGAACAGTTCCTCCGCGGCCGTCACGCGGTTCGTGGCCGCGTCGTATCGCAGCGTGCCGCCGGCCTTGACTGACGGGAACGACACCTGCTTCACGGTGAACGGCAGATTGCCCGCTCCTTTCGCCGGCCGGTGCGAGATGGCGTGAGCGTAGTCGATCTTGTGCCGGCCGTCCTTCTCCGCTTTCGCCGCGGTGGCGTAGTCCGTCCGCCCGAGCCAACTTCCCAGCGCACCCCAATCGTGGGTGAAGTCGCGGGCGAACTTCGCCCCGACGCCCGGCTTGTCGGGCTGGAAGAACGTCATCCCGGCGAGTTCCTTCCAGGCGTCGGCGTCCAGGATCGACCACAGGCGGAGCGTCTGCTGTTCCACGTCGCGGCCGAGCTTCACGTTCACCGGGTCGGCCAAACCTTTCAGCGCCGTCACCTTCCCATTCGGTGCGACGGCCAGTTCAAACTTCGCCCCTTCGGCCGCTTTGAGCGCGTCGGTCAGCGGCTGTTTCAGGTCGGCGGTGGCATCGGTCAGCTTGCCCGTTTGCACGGATTGCGTGACCACGATGGACCCGTCGGCGTTCACCTTCGTCACTTCGAGTTTGGACGTGAGCGTGTACTCCGCCGCCTGGGTGGTGACGAGGCCGAGCACGCCGAACGCCGAAGAGCGGGTGAGTGTCACCTGCTGAATGAAAGTGTCGCCCTCCTTGTACTTGCCGGCCGGTTCGACCACCAGTTTCCCTACGCGGGGCAGGTCGGGCACGGGTGCGGGTGCCGGCGGCCGGGCGACGGCAGGAGGGGCGGGCTCTATGGGCGGGGTCGGCGAGGTCGGTGGAGTCGGCTGAATGACGGGCGGGGTCGCCTCGGCCGGTTTCGCCGTCGGTGGTGTCATCGTCCGGGCTGATGTGGTCGGTGTCGCCGCCGGGATCTCGGCGCGCACTTCTTCGACCGAACCGCGCGGCCACGCGGACGCCACGACCGCGATCACGGCGAACACCGCCGCCAATGAGCCGAGCACCCACCACACCGCCCGCGGGCGGGAGAGCGTGCGCAGGCAGTTCGGGCAGCGAACGACGGCGGCGTCGGAGCGAACCCACCGACCACACCGGCAGCGGACCGTGACGGACATGACAACCCTCCCGGCGATCAACCCGGCAGATGTACCGTAACGCAAGGAGCCGGGTTCCCGCCAGTACCACCACGAAGAATCGACCGGCCGCACTTCCGACATTCACGAGCCACCGCCGAGAGGTAGAGCTCATAGAAGCGAGTGGCGAAGCCCGAATGGAGACCGCTTTCGGCCAGGATCGACAAGATCAGGGTTTCAGTCTGCACGCCCGGCAGCGGAACGCCGTCGAGCGGCTCATAACCGACAGTGCCAAAGTCGAACGTGCCGGATTGAAGGCTTCACCACACGAAACGGCCTTCGTCGATATCCGTTAGTTGTGCTGCCATCTTCAGCACCGGAACGCCATCCACCAGCTCCCACTTCAGCCCGTCGATCCGCATGAGTGCCGCCAACTCGGAATCGCCCGTCTGCTCTTCGTAGCGGTCGGCTGCGATGACGAAGTGGCCGCCGGCCATCAGCCCTTCGAGTGTCGGGTCGGTGGTCATGGGTGGTTCCTCACTCGGCACCTGCTGCTACCATATCCGGTACGACCATCGCTCCTGGAAGAGTCATGCTGAACACTGCCCTGCGAAACGAAGCCCTCCGCCTGTTGCCCCGCGTGAAGACGCCCGCCCAGTACACCGGCGGGGAGGTGAATAGCACGCCCAAGGATCACTCGCAGGTCCGAGGTAAGCTCTGCCTCTGCTTCCCCGACGCCTACAGCATCGGCATGAGCCACCACGGGTTGCAGGTGCTGTACACGATCATGAACCGTGACCCGCAATGGGCGTGCGAGCGGGCGTTCGCCCCGTGGCTGGACTGGGAAGCGGTGATGCGGGGGCACAAGTTGCCGCTTTACGGGTTGGAGACGTTCACCCCGTTGCACGAGTTCGACATCGTCGGGTTCAGCTTGCAGTACGAGGTGGCCTACACCAACGTGCTGAACATGCTGGACCTGGGCGGCATCCCGCACTTCAGCGACGAGCGACTGGTGACCGACCCGCTGGTGATCGCCGGCGGGCCGGGGGCACAGAACCCGGAGTTGCTCGCCCCGTTCGTGGACCTGTTCATCATCGGCGACGGCGAGCAGAGCCTGCCGTGGGTGATGAACAAGTGGATCGAGCTGAAGGAGCGGGCACTCCGCGACGGCGACAACACGCACCGTCGGCGGCTGAACATGCTGGCCGAGGTGGTGGGTTGCGTGGCGTGGGCCTACGCCCCGGCGTTCTACACGTTCGACTACATGCCCGACGGCACCATCGCCAGCGTGACGCGGACCCGCTCCGACGTGCCGGCCGAGATCGCCAGTTGCACCATCGACTGCGACTTCGACAGCATCCCACTGCCGACGAAGCCCGTCGTGCCGTTCGTGCAGACGCCGCACGACCGCATCGCCATCGAGATCATGCGGGGCTGCCCGCACCAGTGCCGCTTCTGCCAGAGCACCACCATCAAGCGGCCGATGCGGTTCCGGAGCGTCGAGGCCATCGTGCAAGGCGCGCTGGAGAGCTACCGCAACACCGGCACCAACGAGATCAGCCTGCTGTCGCTCAGCACGAGTGATTACCCGCACTTCGAGCAACTGGTGAAGCGGATGCACGAAGTGTTCAACCCGCTCGGGGTGAACGTGTCGTTGCCCAGCTTGCGGATCAACCACCAACTGCGGTCGCTCCCGGAGTTGATGCAAGGCGTGCGCAAAGCCGGCCTCACGCTCGCCCCGGAGGTGGCCCGCGACGACATGCGGGAGCAGATCCGCAAGCGGATCAAGAACGACGACCTGTACGAGGGCTGCCGCGAGGCCTTCAAACACGGGTGGCAGAAGGTGAAGCTGTATTTCCTGTGCGGGCTGCCGGGCGAGCGGAGCGTGGACCTGGACGGCATCGTCGAGATGGCCGAGCGGATCTGCCAGATCAGCAAGGAGGCGACCGGGCGGTACAAGGAGGTGACCGCGAGCGTGTCCAACTTCGTGCCCAAACCGCACACCCCGTACCAGTGGAACGGGATGCAGACCCGCGAATACTTCCGCTGGGCCGGCGACTACCTGCACCGGCAGAAGACGATCAAGGGGGTGGTGAAGATCAAGCAGCACGACATCGAGACGAGCCTGCTCGAAGGCATCCTCACCCGCGGTGACAGGCGGGTGTCACCGGCGCTGTACGAGGCGTGGAAGCGGGGTGCCCGCATGGACGGGTGGAAGGAGTGCTTCAACGCCGACCTGTGGTGGAAGGTGTTCGACGACCTGGGCATCGACGTGGGCTTCTACAGCCAGCGGGAGCGGCCGACGGGCGAGAAGCTGCCGTGGGACCACGTGAACATCAAGAAGGGGCGGGCGTATTTGGAGAAGGAACAGGAGCGGAGCGTCATCCAACTGAAGGTGATGGCCGAAGCCGTCGCCGGCGCGGGCGACGACAGCCCCGGCTGCGGGGGGTGAACACTGGAACCGGGAACGCAGTGACCGGGTGGGCGAACCCAGAGGGCCTTGCGATGACCATGAACCCACGCCGGCGGCAGTTCACCGCCGCCGAGTTCTGGAAGATGTATGAACTGGGATTCTTCAACCAGCAGCGGGTCGAACTCATCGGCGGGGAGATCGTCACCAAAATGACGCAATCCAACTGGCACGCCATCGGCATTTCGTACATGCGGGACGCGCTGGAGGCGGCGTTCGGGCCGGCGTACTGGGTTCGCGTGCAAAACACGTTGGACCTCAGCCCGTTGTCCGTGCCCGATCCGGACCTCGCCGTCATCCTCGGCACCCCGCGGCAGTTTCACGGGCAGCGGGCCAACCCGACCTCGGCGTTGCTGATCGTGGAAGTGAGCGAAACCACCCTCTGGGAAGACCGCGGGCGGAAGGCCAGTATGTACGCTGCGGCCGGCATCGCCGACTACTGGATTCTGAACGTCACCGACAGCGTGCTCGAAATCCGCCGTGACCCGCGGCCGGACGCCACCCAAGACTTCGGCTTCGGGTACGCCTCGCTCGCCACGCTCACCGCCGCCGACTTCGCCACCCCGCTCGCTGCACCCGCCGCCCGCATCGCGGTCGCCGATCTGCTCCCGAACTGACGGCCGGTGTGGTACCATCTCGCCGGTTCTCTCCCCTTCCGGACCTCACCCATGACCGCTCGCCTCTCACGCCGGCGTGCCCTCAAGCTCGGCGTCGGCACGCTCGGCTACCTGTTCACCGGCCCCGCCTTCTCCGTCGCCCAAGTGCCGGGCGCCAACGGCCGCCTGCGGGTGGCTGGCATCGGTGTCGGCGGCAAAGGCGGCAGTGACATCGATCAGGCCGCGAAGGTGTTCGACGTGGCCGCCGTGTGCGACATCGACGACGAGCGGCTGGGCGTGAAGGCGAAGCTGTACTCGAAAGCGGCGACGTACTTCGACTACCGCAAGCTGTTCGACAAGTCGGGCAAGGACATCGACGCAGTCGTCGTGTCCACGCCGGACCACCACCACGCGCTCGCATCGTTGCTGGCCATCCAGATGGGCAAGCACGTCTACTGTCAGAAGCCGCTGACGCACACGCCGGCCGAGGCCCGGATGCTCCGCGAAGCGGCGGCGAAAATGAAGGTGGTGACGCAGATGGGGAACCAGGGGTCGGGGCTGAGCGGGCTGCGGCGGGCGGTCGAACTGGTGCGGGCGGGTGTGATCGGCGACGTGACCGAGGCCCACGTGTGGACGAACCGCCCGTTCAAATACTGGAAGCAGTCGCCGGACGTGGTGAAGCGGCCGGAAGAGTCGGCGGTGCCCAAGCACGTCCACTGGTACGAGTGGATCGGGCCGAGTCCGTTCCGCCCGTTCGCCATCCGACCTGACGGCGACAAGACGAAGCCGGCGTACCACCCGCACGACTGGCGCGGGTACTGGGACTTCGGCACCGGCGCGCTCGGCGACATGGCCTGCCACACCGCCAACATGCCGTACCGCGCGCTAGAACTCGACGCGCCGAGTGCGGTCGTCGCCGAGGCCGGCGAGATCAACACCGAGACCTTCCCCGCGTGGGCGAAGATCGCCTACCACTTCCCGGCCCGCGGGAAGAAGGTGGCGTGCGTGCTGCACTGGTACGAGGGGGCCGACAACGGCAAGCGCGTCCTGCCGCCCGACGAGTTGAAGGCGAAGGTGCTGGGCAAGGGGGAGAACTTCTCCGACAGCGGGTCGCTGCTCGTCGGCTCGAAGGGCATCCTGTTCGCCCCGAACGACTACGCCGCCGACTTCCGCCTGCTGCCGGAGAAGGACTTCGAGGGGGTGAAGCGGGACAAGCCGGAGAAGGGGCCGGAGGGCGTGAGCAAGGATCACGACCCGTTCATGAAGCAGGAGTGGGCCGACGCGATCAAGGCGGGCAAGCCGGAGATGGCGTCGTCGAGTTTCGAGATCGCCGGGCGGCTGACGGAGACGATGCTGCTCGGCAACATCGCCGTGCGGTTCGCCGGCAAGAAGCTGATGTACGACGCGGCGAAGATGGAGTTCGTCGGCAACGCGGATGCGAGCAAGTTGGTGCGGGTGGACTACCGCAAGGGGTGGGAATTGCCGAAGGTGTGAAACGATCCGGGCGAGCGGCCCGCGTGAGCGGGCTGGTTCTGAGCATTCTTACA
>JANNQE010000525.1:0-6798 GCA_031441625.1 Planctomycetia bacterium | reverse complement strand
CCGGGAGGTGGCGGCAGGAAGCCGTTGCCGCGGAAGCGGCCGTTGAGGCCGGGGAGCGCGGGTTGGAACCCGCCCGGACCTTGGGCCTGAGCCGGGGGGGTGAACACGGGCACCAGGGCGGCCAGGCCAAGCAGGCCGGCGGCAGCGCCCAGGTAGCGAACGAGCTTGCGGAACATGAGCAGCCTCAGGAGAAGAAGGCAGGAGCGGGAAGAGTACGGAAAGCCGGCGGGAATCCGGTGAGGGGTCTCCGCCAATGATAACATCTTGCCGGCCGCAAGGGTACGCGGCATTGATCTAATCGAACGACACTGGGTGGTCGCGCTTGCGCGAATTTTGCGCGGGTGCCGGTTGGGGAGTACCCGGTGTGGTGGCACAGGCATTCTTGCCTGTGATTCGGACCACAGGCAAGAATGCCTGTGCCACCTGCAAACCACCCCCGACCGCACCTCGTCACTTCCGGCGGAACTCGATGCCACGGAAGGCGATGCGCAGCCCGCCCTTGTCGTCGGTCACTTCCAGACGCTCGTCGTCGAACAACCCGCCGGTCACGCGGTAGGTGTTCCCCTGCCAGTGTTCGAGCGGCACTTTGAACGTACTGAATCGCCACTCCGGTTTCTCGCCCAGCGTCAGTTCCGTTTCACCGTAACTGCTCGAAACGTACTTCCCGGTCAATTCATTGGTCGGGCGGGAGGGCGGTTCGTCCGGTTTTCTGGCTTTCGCCCGCGCGTCTCGTTCGGCCTTCTTGTCCGCCGCTTCCTGTTCGTCGATCTTGCGGAAGGCGGAGTTCCAGTCGGTCGGCCGATCATTTGGTTTCGCGGTCAGCAGGTCGGTGAGCGTGTTGCCGAGGGCCAGGTTCAGCTTCGTCTGGTGCCGGTTGGCGAAGACGGCGAACGCGGCCTTGTGTTCGGGTAGCAGCACGGTCAGCACGCGGAACCCGTCGATCAGCCCGCCGTGGGCGACCACCAGCTCGCCGCGGTACTCGTACACCACCCAGCCCATCGCGTAGGTCATGTGCCGCACGCCGGGGTGCTGGCGCTTGGCCGCCCCTTCCAGGCGGATGGGCGTGTGCGGCTGCTTCGTCTCGCCCAACTGCTTCGCCGACACCACTTGCTCGGTGCCCACTTTGCCGTCGTTCAAATGGAAGAGCAACCAGCGGGCGGAGTCGCGGGGGGTGGTGAACATCGACCCGGCCGGGTTCGGCTCGGTCATCTCGTACTCGGGCATCGGCTCGACGCCCTTCCCGTCCGCGCCGCCCTTGTACCCGCTCGCCCGATCCGGGAATTCCTTCGCCTGTTTGGTGGTGAACGCCACCGCCTTCATGCCGAGCGGTTTGGTCAGCTTGTCCGTCACCAGCTCATCCCACCCCGACCCGTAGCGGTTCGCCGCCGCCTTCCCCGCCGCCAGTACGGTAACGCTACTGTACTGGTAGCCGCCGCGGAACGGAAGTGATAACGGCAAAAGGGGAATGCGGCCGACGGTCTCGTCCAGGTCCCAGGCGGCGCGATACCAGAGCAGGTCGTGCGGGCCGACGCCACTCCGGTGGCACAACAGGTCGCGAACGCTCACCAGTTTGTCGGCCGCCTCGTCGGACAGGCGGAACGCCGGCAGGTGCCGCCGCACGGCGTCGTCCCAGTCCATTTTGCCGTCGTCCACCAGGGCGGCGATGGCGGCCGACGTGAACGCCTTCGTACACGACGCCAGCGGGAAGAGGGTGTCGGGCGAGACGGGTTCGGCCTTCGCCGTGTCGGTGGCCCGCGTGCGGTCGCCGTACCCCTTCAGGTGAATCACCTCGCCGTCTCGCACCACCACCACGGCCACGCCGGGCACGTCGAACGCTTTGCGTGCGGCTTCGGCGGCGTCGTCGAAGTCTTTGTTGACGGGGTCCGCGGCGGGGGGAGGGTCGTTTCGGGGCGTGGTGATCTGGAACCTCACCCCCCGTCCCCCACACCCAGGGGAGAGGGGGACGGGGGGTGAGGTCTCGGCATCCCGCACCCGCGGCCCTTGCGGGCCGGGTTCGCAAGGAGTGAGGGGGCCGGGCGGTGAAGTCTCGGTGCCCCCCCAGACTGCCAACCAACATGCCACCGCTGCCAGCGTTGCCCGCCCCCCGTGGTGTCGCATGTCGCCTCCGTTTGCCGGCCCCACTGCTGCCTACCCAGATGCGCGGTCGGGCCGTGGTGTTGGTAGGAAAATGCCGTCACCGGCAGCCGATTTCGGGCGGGAAACGCTTGACCCGGCTGGGCGTCACGGTATGAACGCCGCCACTACTCGCACAGACCCGGCTCGGCCCGACGTGTGGACCGACCGGAGGTGCCTGCTCGATCGGGCGGACTCGCCGCGGGGTTGGGGAGCCTCGCGGTGCGGTGTGATGCCCGGCGGGCGTTTTGGGGGGACGTGTCTTATGCGCAGCAATCGGTATGGAGCAGTGGCCATCCTGCTGGCCGTCCTCGGTGGGACGACGCCGGCGCTGGCCCAGGGGCTGTTCGGCAGCGGCGGGTCCGCCGGGCCGAACGGGGGACTCGGCAACTACAGTGGGTCGAGCGGGGGCGGCGACGGCCTCCAAGACGCCGGCGGGGTGCCGGGTCAGGACCGCAACCTGAACTACTTCACCGCCCCACTGGGCAACCCGGCCAAGCAGGGGCCGTTCGTGTACGCGGACATCGTGTCCTTCACCCAGTCGTGGACGCTGGGCACGCAGGTGGTGGGCCTGCGGGGCCTCCGCGACACCACCGGGGTGATCACCGGCAGGCCGGGCACCATCATCGGCAGCGGGGAGACGGCCCTGGCGACCGACCAACTGGGCCGCACCGAGTACTCGCCCGGCATCAACCTGGGCGTCGGGTGGAAGTTCGACGACGGGTCGAGCGTGACCGCCCGCATCATGCACGTGAGCGGGCAGACGTTCGCCGCCTCGGCCAGCCTGGCCACGCCGTACGCCCGCGCCAGTGCCGACCTGTCCGACACCTTCCTGTTCACCGACGTGTTCAACTTCCCGCCGCAGTTCGGCGGGCCGGATCGCCGCACGGCGTTCGAGGGGACGCTCGTCGGGCAGGTGGTGGACCCGGTGACGGGGGCCATCCTGGTGCCCGGCGTGCTGGTGCCGGACCGCGCCTTCTTCGGCATCTGGAACGGGGCGTCGAACATGTCCATCGACTACAAGCGGTGGTACACGGAGGCCGAGATCGGCGGGCGGACGCCCCTGTTCGAGAGCAACACGTCGAAGGTGTACGGCATCGGCGGGGTGCGGTACCACATGTTCATGGACCGCTTCCGCTTCCTCAGCCAGACCTACGACCTGGCCGGGAACACGGGCGGGCGGTTCGAGGCCCTGTACACGAACACCCTGTCGCAGCGGCTGTACGGCCCGTACATCGGGTGCGCCCACGACTGGTACCTGAAGGGCAACTTCAGCCTGAGCGCCGAGATGAGCGGCGGGCTGATGGCCAACTTCATCAAGATGCGGGCCAAGTACGAGTTGGGCGACAACACCGTGCAGGCGAAGCGGAGCCGCAACGCCATCGACCTGGTGCCGACCGCCGGCGGGAACGTCAACCTGTGGTGGTACCCGGTGAGCGGCATCCAGGTGCGGGTCGGGTACACGGCCAACACCTTCTTCAACACTCGCAACATGGACGAGCCGATCGGGTTCAACTACGGGGCCATCGACCCGGCCTACGGCACGCAGTACTTCCGCCTCATCCACGGGCTGAACGTCGGGGTGGGCATCTTCTTCTAAGGTGCCCCGCCCCCATCCCCACGGCACCCCCCGCCCGCCCTCACCGGCGGGCGGGGGCGCCCGGATTGCAGGCCGGCCCGCCCCGCTCGATTGCCGTCATCCGGTGGCTCCATAGGATTCCCGGTACTCGCGGCCGGACTCCCGGCCGACCGAACGGCGAATCCGGGTTCCCACCGAGGACGATAGCATGGCGGCCGACGGGCGTGTCGATGCCCTTGCCCCGACCACCGGCGGCACGGGCAACGGGTGGCTGTGGCTCCACCTGTTCCGCAGCTTCCAGGTGGCCCTGGACCCGAAGAAACTGCTCGTGGCGGCGCTGGGCATCCTGGTGATGTCCCTCGGCTGGCACGTGCTGTCGCGGATGTTCAACTACGACAAGCCGCTCCGCGGGAGCGAGGCGTACTCCAACAAAACGCTCGCCGACCTCAAGTACGCGGATCCAACCGGACAGAACCAAGAGAAGTACCTGAACGAAGAGGGCGACCGGCAGTTCCAGCGGGCCCTCGCCCGGTGGAAGGTGACGGACGAGCTGGCCGGCGAGGGGGGCAAGCTCCGCACCCTGCCGTGGAACGAGTACCGCGGGCCGAACCCGTACCTGTTCGCCACCGCCCTGAGCAGCCAGCCGAGCGCCACCTGGGGGCGGGCCATTTGGGACTACCTGCTCGAACAAATCCCGGTCCTCACCGAACCGCTCCAGAAGCTACTACTGCCGGTCTTCAAGTTGGGCGACCCGAACGCCAGCACCTGGACCCGCATCTACCTGGTGCTCTGCCTGGCGTGGAGCGTCATCACCTGGGCGTTCTTCGGCGGGGTCATCACCCGCCTGGCGGCCGTGCAGTTCAACGGCAAAGAGCGGACCACCCTGAAGCAGGCGGTCAAGTTCGTCCTCAGCCGGTACATCTCGTACGTGCTGTCGCCGACGGTGCCGCTGGCGGTGGTGGCCGTCATCGTGCTGCTCATGGCCGTGTACGGCCTCGTCGCCCTCATCCCCATCGTGGGCGACATCGTGCTGTACGGGCTGCTCTTCCCGCTCATCATCATCGGCGGCATCGCCATCGCCATCGTGCTGCTCGGGCTGATCGGCTACCCGCTCATGTACACCACCATCAGCGTGGAGGGGTCGGACACGTTCGACGCCATCAGCCGCAGCTACAACTACGTGTTCCAGGCGCCGTGGCGGTACCTGTGGTACTGGTTCGTCGCGCTGGTGTACGGGGCGGCGGTGTCGTTCGTGGTCATCCTGATCGGGTGCGTGATGGTCGGCCTGGGCAAGGGGGCGGTGAGCATCCCGGCGTCGGCCACGTTCGAGAGCCGCAAGCCCGACTACCTGTTCGTGTACGCCCCCGAGTCGCTCGGGTGGAAGCAGTTGCTGCTCCGCGGCACGCCGGTCGAGGTCGCCCCAGTACTGGGAGCCGACCCGGACACCGGCCGACCGGTGGTGCGGTACGAGTACACCAAGCCGGCCGAGGCGAAGGATTACATGGAAGGGCCGAACGGCATGACCTGGGCGAATCAGACCGGGGCCGCCCTCGCGTGGTTCTGGATGACGCTCGTGTTCCTGCTCATGATCGGGTTCACCTACAGCTACTTCTGGACCGCCGCCACCATGATCTACCTGCTCATGCGGAAGAAGGTGGACGACGTGGAACTGGACGAGGTGTACATCGAGGAGGCGCTGCCCACCCCGCCGCCGCCGGCTCCGGCTGTGCCGCCGATCGCCCCGCCGACTGCCCCGAGCGGTGGCACCTCGCTGCCGATGGTGCCGCCCCCGCCGCCGGCGACTGTGCCCCCGGCGGTTCCCCCTGTGGTTCCGCCGCCCCCGCCGCCGGTCATCAACACCCCTCCGCTGCCGACGACGACCCCGGATGTGAGCGAGACCTCGCCCCCGCCGCCGCCGGCTGCGGGGGACTGGTGAACCTCGGCAGTCATGCAGGGGGGTGGTTCACTGGAACCGGGAACGCAGTGACCGGGTGAGTCTGTACCCACCCGGTCACTGCGTTCCCGGTTCCACACACCAGGAAGGTGACACAATCCCCGACCGCTCCTACTGTTCTCCGGCCCGTTCGCCGACCTGCCGTTCGAGACCCTGACCGCCAAGGCCGCCGAGTGGGGCTATCAGGGGTTCGAACTGTGCTGCTGGGGCGACCACCTGGAAGTGCAACGCGGGCTGAGTGACGACGGCTACTGCCCCGCCCGCCTCGACGCCCTCGCCCGCAACGACCTGCACGCCCCGGTGGTGGCCGCCCACAAAGTCGGGCAGGCGGTGAGCGACCCCATCGACGAGCGGCATCAGGCGTTGCTGCCCGACTACGTGTGGGGCGACGGCAAGCCGGCGAAGGTGCAGCAGCGGGCGGCCGAAGAGATGATGGCGACGTTCCGGCTGGCCGAGAAGCTGGGGGCCGGCGTGGTGAGCGGGTTCACCGGCTCGCCCATCTGGAGCTTCGTCACCGGCTACCCCGGTCCGAAACCGGGAGCGATTGCCGAAGGCGTGAAGCAGTTCGCCAAGCAGTGGAACCCGATCCTCGACGTGGCCCGCGACTGCGGGGTGCGGTTCGCCGCCGAGATCCACCCCGGCCAACTGGCCTTCGACCTGTACTCCGCCGAACTGACGCTCGATGCACTCGACGGGCGGGAAGAGTTCGGGTTCACGTTCGACCCGAGTCATCTGCACTGGCAGGGCGTCGAGCCGGTCGAGTTCCTGCGGCGGTTCCCGGATCGCATCTTCCACGTGCATGTGAAAGACGCCACGCTGACGCTGAACGGCCGCACGGGGGTGCTGAACGGGTACTGGGCGAGCGGCGACGCGCGGCGGGGGTGGCAGTTCCGCAGCCCCGGCCGAGGCGGGATTGATTGGGACGCCATCCTGCGGGCGCTCAACGAGATCGGGTACGACGGCCCGCTGAGCGTGGACTGGCACGACCCCGGCCTCGACCGCGAGTTCGGCGCGGCCGATGCCGCCGCCTTCCTGCAACGCCTCGCCTTCGACCCGCCCCCAAGGGGGCCGCAGGCGTTCCGCCCATAGGGTGGCCCGCTCTCGCCGAGAGCGGGTTCGGATCCCGCTCTCG
>JANNQE010000524.1:0-5519 GCA_031441625.1 Planctomycetia bacterium | reverse complement strand
GGAGTGGGATGAGGACGAGATCCTCCGGTGGTCGAGATGGCGGCGAGACCGGAACCGCCGGGCCAAGGAAAGTCACGCAAAACGCCGGGCCAAACTCCTCCGGCGAAGAAAGTTATGACATCCGGCGCTGTAGAATTAAGGCGTAGGCGTCCGGAGACGGTGCTGATACCTACGTGGCGGAGATGGGAGCGCCTGGGGACTCCCCACCGAAGGAATGCAATCCGGACCTCCTGGCCAATCGCATTGAGCCGATTCCATTCCGTCCGCCCGAATGGCGGTAGTCGAAACGGACCAACATCGTGAACCACCCTCCGCCAAGTTGCACACGGCAGATCACTCCGTGATGCCGAGGGCCTTGATCCGCGAGGCCAGCGTCGTGGCTTTCATCCCCAGCAATTCCGCCGCCCCGCCCGTGCCAGACACCTTGCCCTTCGCCTGCTTCAGTGCCGCCCGGATGTTGTCCGCCTCCAACTGCCGCAACTCGGCGTCGGTCAACACCCGGCTCGTCGCGGGTGCCGGGGTGGGCGTGACTCGGGTGGGCGGAGTCGAGGCGGTGGGCAACTCGATGGTTAGGCGTCCGCCCTGCGCAGTGATGACCGCCCGTTCGATCACGTGCTGCAGTTCGCGCACGTTTCCCGGCCAGGAATACTTCTGAAGCGTCTGGACGTGCGCCAGCGTCAGCCGCGGTCTCGGCCGGCCGAGTTTCCGCGACACCAGTGTCAAGGAGTGTTCGGCCAGCAGGGGAATGTCCTCGGGCCGCTTTCGCAGCGGCGGCAGCTCGACCGGGAACACGCTGAGGCGGTAGTAGAGGTCCTGCCGGAACCGGCCCGCCTCGGCCTCCGCCTTCAGGTCGCGGTTGGTCGCCGCCACCACCCGCACGTCCACTTTGCGGGTCCTCTCCTCGCCGATGCGTTCGAGTTCCCCCTCTTGAAGGACCCGGAGCAGTTTCGCTTGCAGGTCCAGCGGGATCTCCCCGATCTCGTCGAGGAACAGGGTGCCGCCGTCGGCCAGTTCGAACCGCCCGACGCGGTCCCGCGTCGCCCCCGTGAACGCCCCCTTCAGGTGGCCGAAAAACTCGCTCTCGTACAACTCGCGGGGCACGGCCGCGCAGTTCACCTTGATGAGCGGCCTGGCCGCCCGCCGACTGCGGCGGTGGAGTTCCCGCGCGACCAGCTCTTTCCCGGTCCCACTCTCCCCGAGGATGAGGACGGCCGAATCGGTCGGGGCCACCAGGTCGATCTGCCGGGAGACCACTTCCAAAGCCGGACTCTGGCCGACCAGCTCGCCGAACGCGCCGCTCCGGGTGACCTCCTCCCGGAGGTACTCGTTCTCCAATTCCAGCCGCTTCTTCAACGCCTCGATCTCTTCGAACGCGCGGGCCGTGGCGATGGCGGCGGCCGTGTGGTCGGCGATGGTGCGGAGCCAGTCCATGCAGTCGGTGCCGATCGGCCCGCGGGCGAACACGGCCAGGACGCCGAGCGTTTCGCCGCGGTGGACGAGCGGCTGCCCGCCGAAGCCGTTGATCCCTTCGGCCCGCAGCCAGTCCGGCTTGACGACCCAGTCCGGTGCCCCGGTGGACAGATCGGGGGCCTCGATCGCTTCCCCGCTCGCCCAGATCCGCCCAACCTTGCGCACCCCGAGCGGGAACCGGCGGAACGCCCCGTCCAGTCGGGTCCACTCCACGACGGGGTTCGGTTTCGAGCGCCCCCCGCTCGCGACCAAATGCAGGCACCGTTCACGATTCGGGCACTCGCCTTTCATCGGGCAGGTGTCACAAATGTCGCCCGGCCGGACGAGCCAAACCCGCGCCAGCGCGACCCGTGGCGAGTCCGCCAGACGGCTGACGAGGAGTCGCAACAGTTCGGGCAAGTGGTGCTCTTTCGCCATGTCCAGAAGCAACCGCTTCGGATCGGCGACGAGCGGCCCGGTGGCGAACGGATCCATGTGGCGTTTTCACGAGAAGTCGTCATCACGATACGAATTCTCGCCGATTGACGAAAATTCGTGATGTGAGTGCGACCGCATCACGTGACGTAAAGCATTTCTGGTCATGATCTTAAGGAATGCAATTTCGATTGGCACGGAAGCTGATTTCGATGAATTCCAATCGCCCAGAACACCCTGAGCGATCAGCCACCCGATACGAAAGGATCACGACCATGTCTCGCTTGAACCTGATCGCTCCCGAGTCCGCCACCGGCAAGGCCAAGGAACTGCTCGACGCCGTGATGGGCAAACTCGGCCTCGTCCCGAACATGACGCGGGCGATGGCCAACGCCCCGGCGGCGCTCAACGGCTACCTCCAACTGAGCGGTGCGCTCGGTCAGGGTGCGCTACCGGCCAAGACCCGCGAACAGATCGCGCTCGCCGTCGCCCAGGCGAACGGGTGCGACTACTGCCTGGCCGCCCACACCGCCATCGGCCAGATGACCGGGCTGACCGCTGACCAGATCCGCGACAGCCGCCACGGCACCGCGGTGGACCCGAAGGCCGACGCCCTCATCCGGTTCGCCCGCACGGTCGTGGACACCAAAGGGCGGGTGTCGGGTGCCGACCTCCAGACGGTCCGCGAGGCCGGGTACGACGACGGGGCCATCGCCGAGGTCGTCGCCCACGTCGCGCTGAACGTGTTCACCAACTACTTCAACCACGTCGCCGACACCGACATCGACTTCCCCAAGGCCGAACCGCTCGTCGATCACCACGACGCCTGCGCCACCATCCCCGGTTGCGACTCGACGCGGTAACTGCCCCGCCGAGTGGAGGAGCAGTCCTCCTCCGCTCGTCCGTTCACCGAGGAGAATGCCATGCACGACATCAGCACAAATCCGCCGCTCATCACCCCGCCCTTCACCTTGGAAACCGCCACCCGCAAGGTGCGTCTCGCCGAAGACGCCTGGAACTCCCGCGACCCGAATCGGGTGGCGCTCGCCTACTCCGTGGACTCGGTGTGGCGGAACCGCGACCGCTTCCTCGTCGGCCGCGACGAGATCCGGACGTTCCTCGCCGGCAAGTGGGAGCGCGAACTCGAGTACCGACTCGTGAAGGCGCTCTGGGCGTTCACCGACGACCGCATCGCGGTGCGGTTCCGGTACGAGTGGCACGACGCGGCGGGCCACTGGTTCCGCAGCTACGGCAACGAGCTGTGGGAGTTCGACGCCCAGGGCCTGATGCGCCGCCGCGAGGCGAGCATCAACGACGTGGCGATCCGCGAGGGCGAGCGGACGTTCTTCTGGCCAGCGCCCGGCCCGCGACCCGTGGACCACCCCGGCATCCCAGACCTGAAATAAACCCCGGACTCGATCCCAACCACCCATTCGGAGTAAGACTCATGCTTCGCACCGCACTGCTTCTGGTCGGCTTGACCGTCACCCTGACCTCGGCCGCCGCGGCCGAGCCGCCGAAGACGCACCACAAGACGGTGAAGGTCGGCGACCTCGACATCTTCTACCGCGAGGCCGGCCCCAAGGACGCGCCCGTCGTGCTGCTCCTGCACGGCTTCCCGACCAGTTCGCAGATGTTCCGCAACCTGATCCCGCAACTGGCGGAGAAGTACCGCGTGATCGCCCCGGACTACCCCGGCTACGGGCAGAGTTCGATGCCGGCCCGCGACAAGTTCGCGTACACCTTCGACAACCTGGCCGAGGTCGTCGAGAAGTTCACCGAGAAGCTGGACCTGAAAAAGTACGCCCTGTATGTGCAGGACTACGGCGCACCCGTCGGCTACCGCCTGGCCGTGAAGCACCCGGAGCGGGTCACGGCCATCGTGGTGCAGAACGGCAACGCCTACGACGAGGGCCTCGACAACGACTTCTGGAAGCCGATCAAGGCGTACTGGAAGGAGCCGACGAGCAAGGACAAGCGGGAGGCATTGCGTGGCTTCACGAAACTCGAAGCGACGAAGTGGCAGTACACGCACGGGGTCAAGAACGCCGAGTTGGTGTCGCCCGACGCCTGGACGACGGACCAGTACCTGCTCGACCGCGAAGGGAACGCCGACATCCAACTCGACCTGTTTCTGAGCTACGGCAGCAACCCGCCGCTGTACCCGAAGTGGCAGGAGTACTTCCGCAAACACCAGCCGCCGGTGCTGATCGCCTGGGGCAAGCACGACCAGATCTTCCCCGCCGCCGGGGCCGAGCCGTACAAGAAGGACCTGAAAACGCTCGAGTTCCACATGCTCGACGCCGGGCACTTCGCCCTGGAAACGAACGGCGACGAGATCGCCAAGCTGATGCGTGAGTTCCTCGGGAAGCACGTCAAGTAACGCCCCCCAACCGCCGCCGAAATGATTCGGCGGCGGTCCCACATTCCACACCACGCTCGCGACGCACCCGACCGAGGCCATCCGATGAGCCACGTCCCCAGCGACATCGCCTTCACCCCCGCCGTGAAGGCGATCCAACACCAGAAAGGATCCCGGAAGAACTACGCCCGGATGGAACAGTCCGGCGGGTGGCAAACGACCGTCACTTCGGACCTGACGGAGTTCCTCGCCGACCTGGACATGTTCTACCTGGGCACGGCGAACCCCGCCGGGCAGCCGTACATCCAGTACCGCGGCGGCCCGCCGGGCTTCCTGAAAGTGATCGACGACCGCACCCTGGCGTTCGCCGACTTCGGCGGCAACCGCCAGTACATCTCGGTGGGCAACCTGTCCGAAAACCCGAAGGCGTTTCTCTTCCTGATGGACTACGCCAACAGCCGGCGGGTGAAGGTATGGGGGACCGCGACGGTGGTGGAGGGCGATTCCGAACTGCTGGCGAAACTGAGCGACCCGACGTACCCGAGCCGAGTGGAGCGGGCGATCGTGTTCACCGTCGAGGCGTGGGACGTGAACTGCCCGCAGCACATTCACCAGCGGTTCTCGCAACGCCAAATCGCTCCGCTGATCGAACAACTGCAGGCCCGGATCGCGGAATTGGAAGCCCAACTCGAGGCAAGAACGGCTTGATCACCTCGCCGTTCCGGCAACACGCCGGATCGTCGTGCGAGAACCGATCACCCATTCACCGGAGCCGTACGTCGGCGCATCAAGCGGGCGAAGTACGACCGGGAACTCCCACCGCCCCAGATGGCCGCCAACGGATAGGCGGTCACTCAGGTCGCCGGTTGCCGAATCCCGCCGTGCGTTACCGACCGGGCATCCGGCATCAGGTCGGACAGGTCGGCACCCAGGGGGCGGACGGTGAGGTGATCGAGCACGTCGCGCAGGTACTCCCACGGGTTCAGGCGATGCCGAGTCGCGCCGGCGCAGACGCTCAGCAGCACGGAGGCGGTCTTCAACCCGCCGTCGCCGCCGACGTGCAGCCAGTTGGCGCGGCCTACGGCCAGTGGTCGGATGGCCCGCTCCGCAGCCCCGTTGTCGAGGGCAAACCGCGCGTCGTCGAGGTATCGAACCAGAGTCGCCCACTGGTTCCGCGCGTACGCGACGGCCTGCCCGAACAGGCTCTTCGGCGTCGTCGACCGGTGTTGAACTTCGAGCCAGTCGGCGAGCGCGGCGAGGATCGGCCCGGCCC
>JANNQE010000523.1:0-2041 GCA_031441625.1 Planctomycetia bacterium | reverse complement strand
CGAAAACGCCCCTCACCCCAGTCGTCCCAACGAGCCGGGCCACCACGGCCCTGTGCATCAGTTGCAATTCGGGGATCGACGCCGACGTCCGGCGAGAAAGCCTAGCTCGCCAAACCGCCCCACGTTCCCGACCCGCAGGCTCGGCCACACGCCGAAGAAGGATGTCCCAGGAACTTCCCCCGGTGAGTGACGGCGGGTGACGCGTCCGGCCACTGCGTTCGCAGGGGTTTTTGCGTTTTCGGGCAGGCGGTGGCCGACGCCGCGAGGGTGTCGCGGGTCGGTGGGAGGGCCACTCCCGATGTGATGACTGTCCCCGGCTCGTCCGCTCGCCTACTCCGACGCCGGCGGGTCCGGCGGCACTGACACCGGGGTGTCAGTCGGCCCCTCCGCCACCTTCACCACCTCGAACCTCAGCTCCTTCGCCCGTCGCTTCAACTGCCTCTCCAACCGCCCGTGATGCGAAGCCCGACACGCACCAGTACAGCGAGCCGGCGTACTACGTCCGCGACAACCGCCAGCGGGTATGATGGCTGAGCCACCGAGGAGATATTGTGAACCACCCCCCTGCGGATCTACTCGCCGCACTCCCCGCCGGAGTCGGACCCGTGGCCGAAGGCTGGTGAGGTCGCTTGGCAGAAGCTGATCGTCAGCGGGTGGCGGCCTTGTGGGACGAGCGATTGGAGGTTGCGTGGCGACCGCCGACTGGGGCTACCTGGGGTTGCGGAAGGCGGAGTACGACGACAAGGCGTTGTCAGTGTGGGCGAAGGGGATCGCCGCCCAGTCGTGGACGGAGTGTTTCACTTTCTTCAAGCACGAGGACACCTGCACCGGCCCGCGGTACGCCGCACGTTTGCTGGAGTTGCTGGGGCGAAAAAACAGGCGGCATAGGATGCGATGAGACGCACCCCGACTTGCCGCTAACCCCCTCCCGACGGCGGGAGATCGAATCGGTCCACCCCGACAGGGCCGTTGCTCACCAGCATCGCTCCCGGTGAATGATCCCAATAGGTGTACGCGGCGACCAGCCCGTTCGGGGCGGTGGCTTCGAGCATCCGGGCGTACCACTCGACGTAGGCGGGATCGTTACCGAGACCCTCCGCCGCCAACTCGGGGTACAGTTCCAGCCAGCGGGCCGCCGCCACCTCCGGGGTCGCCGACAGGTATTCGGGCCAGGGGTGATCGCCCGGCCACGCCCGGCACCGCCGACTGCTCAGCATTGGTAGCTCGTTCGGTGCCTCAGCTCCGAGATGAGGATCGACCTTCCGGATGGGGTACCGAGTGAGCACCCCCCCGTGATCGGCCCGGAACAGTGTGACCGGGGCGATGTCGCCGAACCACACGGGTGCGGGACCGGCGTTCGCCCAAAACGCCGACAGCCGCAGTCGCCCATACCCCGCCCGGTGGAGTGCAGCGAGCATCTCCATCCACTTCCGCGGTCCCCCTTCGGGGGTGAGAACGAACGGCGGGGGCGGGGGTGGTGGGGGCGGTGGTGGTGGGGGTGGTTGAGGCCGGTCGGGGTACAGCCACTCGCCGCACGCACCACACCGCCCATCATTTCGCACCTGCCGGATGGTGGTCCGGCAGCGTTCACAGGCGGGATGCATGACGCGAGGCTCCGTGTCCCGGCGGATCACCCCAACAGTTCTTTCACCGGATCGGGATCATCCAGCACGAACCGCGGGCGGCCGGTGAAGTCGGGGAAGGTGGCGGTCGGGTCGATGCCCATGAAGCGGTACAGGGTGGCGAGCACGTTCGCGGGGGTGTACGGCGCCGCCCGGCCGCGTTCGCGTTCGCCCTTCGGCCCGGTGTCGCCGATCACCTGCCCCATCTTGAACCCGCCGCCGGCGAACATCGCATGACCGGCCGGCGCCCAGTGGTCCCGCCCGCCGTCCTTGTTGATCTTCGGCGTGCGGCCGAACTCGCCCCAGATCACCACCGCCACGTCTTGATCCAGCCCGCGGGCGTACAGGTCGGTCAAGAACGTGTGAACCACCTGATCGAACACCGGCAGCCGCTGGCGGTAGTCCTCGAACTGGCCGAA
>JANNQE010000522.1:0-2038 GCA_031441625.1 Planctomycetia bacterium | reverse complement strand
GCCGCGGGCCGGACGCAACAATTCTGTGTCCCCCCCGGCTGGCGGCACCTACTTCACCACACGTTCACCTCGCGGTCCAGTTTCACGCCGCAGAACTCCTTCACATGCCCGCCGACGGCGTCGAGCAGTTTCAGGATGTCGCGGGCGGTGGTGCCGGGGTGGGCGACGGCGTAGTTGGCGTTCCGCTCGCTCACCTCCGCCCCGCCGACCCGATACCGGGCCAGCCCGGCCTTCTCGATCAGCTTGCCGGCGTCCTGCCCCGTCGGGTTGCGGAACATCCGCACGCCCGACTGGAACGACAACGGTTCGCTCGCCTTGCGGTTCACCCACGCCCGCCGCATCCGCTTCAGCAGCACCGCCGGCGACTCCGCCCGCAACTCGAACTCGACGCTCAGGATGACCGGCTCGGTCAGGTCGGACGAGTGGTCGCCGAAGGTGAGCTGCTCCTTGACGCGGGCGTGTTCGGTGCCGTCGTCGTGCAGCACCACCACCCGCCGCACGCACGCGCCGATCTCGCCGTTGCGGTCGCCCACGTTGCACCGCACGCTGCCGCCGACGGTGCCGCGGATGCCGACGAGCGTTTCCAGTCCGCCCAGCCCGGCCTTCACCGAGTGTGCCAACAAATCGAACAGCGGCGTGCCCCCGCCGCACCGAACGCCGTTCGCCGTCGATTCGATGAACGAGAACGCCGGCCCGTGCAGCCGCACCACCACGCCGGGCACCGGGTCGTCGCGGACGAGCAGGTTGTACCCGCCGCCGAGCATCCGCACGGTCAGCTTGTTCGTCGTGCAGTGGCGGAGGACACGTGCCAGTTCCTCAACTGTTCGCGGTTGGACGAAGAACTCGGCCGGCCCGCCGATCTTCAGGTGCGTGTACGGGGCGAGCGGCTCGCGGGTCTTGACAATGTCGGGAAACGTGTCAGCCAGGGTGGTCATTGAGGCACCTCCGTTTCCACCCATGATACGATGGAACCGGGAACGCAGTGACCGGGTGAGGACAACCCCCCCGGTCACTGCGTTCGTTCTCACCCGGTCACTGCGTTCCCGGTTCCAGTCACTGCGGGCGGATCGGCGGGGCGGGCGGCAGCTTCGGCGGCGACTGCACTCCGGGGATGGGGGCTTCGGTCGGCGACGGCACGTAAGTCGGTGGGGCGGGTGCCACCGGCAGCGGTTCGTGCGCGGCCGGACCAGGCCCGGCCGGAAGCGCCGGCGGGATCGGGGCGGCTGGCGGGGGTGTCACCGGGGTCGCCAACGCGGGTGCCGGCAGCGGGCCGCCGCGGTCCAGGTCGGGCATCACCGGGCGAAGCGGCCCCGACGGGTCCGGCGTCGGAGTCACCGGCGGAGTGGTCATCACGATCGGCTTCGCCGGCGGGACGTTCAGCGGCGGGTCGTTCAGTGGCGGGTCGAGCTTGGGCCGGGATGGTCCGAACGGGCTGCGCTCATCGGGCTGAATCGGCGGCGGCGCTGGCGTGGCGGCCCGCGGCATCGACGTGCGGCCCGGTTCGGTCATCCGTTCGCCGTAGCTCGCACCCTGCACGGCCGGCGGGGTGATCGCCGGCGGCAGGCCCACTTGCGACGGGGGCAGCGTGCTGACAAAGCTGCCGGTGCTACTGCCCGTGCCCGCACCGGGCGCGGTGCGGTTGAACGAGTTCTGCACCGACAGCCCACTCCCGCCCGTGGCCGTCGGGTCGAACGCGGCCGGCCTCACCGCCTTCGCGGTCGCCGACCCGCCGCCGCCCGGCGCGGTCAACGCTGATCGCGTGTCCTGACCGAGGACGAGCGGTTCCTTCTGCTGGTCCGTGGTCAGGCAGCCGACCGAAGCCAAACTGCCGACGAGGACGGCGAACGCCGCCGGGCACAAGGGTCGCATGTCCGCTCCGTGCGATAGCCCGTCGCCACTTCCTGCGGCGACTTGCGGACGCGACATAGCGGCCGACGGGTGGGGTGTCAACGCGGACCGCCGGCGAGGGTGTGCCTGCGGATTTTGGCGAGCGGCGGCCGTGAGGCCGCTGTTCACAGCAGCAACAGCGGCCTCACGG
>JANNQE010000521.1:0-1916 GCA_031441625.1 Planctomycetia bacterium | reverse complement strand
CCTGGCCCGGTCGCACGCTCCCGGCGATCACAAACCAGCTTCACGGCGCCGGGCGCTTGCGACCGGGCGCGGCGAACCGTCACTTGTCCTTCTTCTCCTCGTCGGCCTTCTCGACCGTCGGCTTGACCGCCCCGAGGATGGTCTTCAGTTCGTCGAGCGCCTCCTTCGCCTCCTTCTCCGTCTCGAACCCGTTGCCGGCGGTCATGAGGAAGCCTTTGCCGTCGGAGTCCTTGATGAGCAGGCGGTACCGCCCCTTCGCGTCCGGCTTGATGGTGATGCTCGCCTTGCTGGCGACTTTCGGGTCGGCCGGCTTCTTCGGGTCCACCTTCGGGTCGGCCGGCTTGGCGGCGGTCGGCTTGGTCGCCTGGGCGAGCGCGACGGGCGCAGCCGCGAGCAGGCCGGTCAGGGCGAGGGCGGTGAGCAATGTCTTCACGGGTCGGATCCTCCGCAGGGCGGACGGGGAGATGGGGCGCCGGCGTGGCACCCCGGCACCGGGCATTATGACCGCCCCCGAAACGGCAGGCAACAGTTCCGTCCCAGTTCCCCGCGCACCCGGTGTTCCGTTTTCGGTACAATCACCCTCGTTCCCAACGGCTGGACACCTCATGCGCACTCGCCTCGCACTCGCACTCGCCCTGTGTGTCGCCCCGTTCGTCACCGCCGCCGACAAGGAGAAGTGGCCCGACGCGGTCGAGAAATCGCTGGTGAAGGCGAAGGACAACCGCGCCGAGATCGAGAAGGCGCTGGCCGGCGTGCCGAAGGAACAGCAGGCGGGCATGGCGTTCCTGGTCGAGCACATGCCCGAAGGCGACCTGAAGGCGCTGAAGGCCGACTTCCTCATCACGAACGCTAAGCTGGCGTACAAGGCCCGTGCGGACATGCCCTGGGGCAAAGACATCCCCGAAGACCTCTTCTTCAACGACGTGCTCCCCTACGCCAACGTGGACGAGACCCGAGACGCTTGGCGGCAGGAACTGCTCGACCTCTGCACGCCCCTGGTGAAGACGTGCAAGACGCCGACCGACGTGGCCATGGCGCTGAACGGCGAGGTGTTCAAGAAGGTGAAAGTGGGGTACAGTACGCAGCGGAAGAAGCCGAATCAGAGCCTGGCCGAGAGCATGGAGACGGGCAAGGCGTCGTGTACCGGCCTGAGCATCATCCTGGTCGATGCGTGCCGGGCGGTGGGCGTGCCGGCGCGGGTGGTGGGCACCCCGCTGTGGGCGAACAAGAGCGGCAACCACACGTGGGTGGAAGTCTGGGACAAGGAGTGGAAGTTCACGGGCGCGTGCGAACCCGACCCGACCGGGCTGAACCGCGGGTGGTTCGTCGGCAACGCGAGCGAGGCCAAGAGGGACGACCCGAAGTACGGCATCTTCGCCGCCAGCTACAAGCCGGCCGACTCGCACTTCCCGCTCGTGTGGGCGATGTCCGACAAGAGCGTTCACGCGGTGAACGTGACCGACCGCTATGCCAAGCCCGCCGCGAAGGACGTGTTCAAGCTGCAAGTGAAGGTGGTGAACGCCGACGGCAAGCGGGTGGTGAAAGCCGTGACCGTGACCGACGCGGCGAAGAAGGAACACGCCGGCAAGTCGAACGACGACACCGCCGACGCCAACAACCACCTGACCTTCGACCTGCCTCCGAACGCCGAAGTGACGGTGGCCATCGGCGACCAGAAGCAGACGATCACCACCGGCAAGGCGGGCGAGACGAAAGTGGTCGAGATCAAGCTGAAATAGCACGCAATCCAGATTTCACCGCCGAGGGCACATGAGGGCACGAGAGGAAGGCCGAAGAGAGTTCGGAAGAATTCTTCTCTCCATTCCTCTCGTGCCCTCATGTGCCCTCGGCGGTGAAATCTGGATTGCGTGCTATTTCAGCTTGATCTCGACCACTTTCGTCTCGCCCGCCTTGCC
>JANNQE010000520.1:0-7043 GCA_031441625.1 Planctomycetia bacterium | reverse complement strand
CGGGCGGCACGTGTTTGGAGTGCCGCCCGGCAGGCGGCACCTACTTTTTGGATGTGACCCCCATGGCCGACACCGGCAAGCGCCGCGACGACTGGCGGACCACCAGCCCGGCCCGCAACGGTCGGCCGACCGCCGGCAAGGGCAAGACCGGCCGGCGGATCGCGCTCGCCGCGGTGGTCGTCGCCCTGCTCGTCGGGCTGGTGCTCAGTCTGCCGCTGTTCGTGAACAAGTCGCGTGAGCCGATCTGCTTCGCCGTGCCGGTGGTGGAATACCACAAGCAGCGCGACAGCCGCTGGCCGCCGAACCCGTGGGCCGAGTCGGACGCGCACGGCATCCGCGATCGGTTCGAGGGCGACAGCGCGCAGGCGTTTCAGCACCAGGAGAAGGCGGCGCTGGTCCGCGAGTTGGCCAACGCCGTGAAGCGGGCCGACGACGAGCGACGCCCGCTGGTGGTCTACCTCACCGCCCTCGGCACGGTGGCGAACGACACGCCGTACCTGCTGCCGGCCGACGCCCGCCCGGATGATCCGTCGTCGTGGCTCACGCTGGAAGACGTGCTCGACCCCGTTCGCCGCGGCTCCACCCCGCGACTGGTGGTGCTGGACGTGCGGCCGGTGCGGTCGTCGCGGGCCGCCCTCCCCACGAACGATGTGAACGAACTGCTCGACGCGAAGCTGTCCGCCAAGCACGACGCCAACGACTTGCCGCTCCTGGTGCTGACGGCGAACACGCCCGCCACCGGCCCGTTGAACCTGCCCACGGTGAAGCACACCGCCTTCGGCCTGGCACTCGACCGCGGGATGAGCGGTGCCGCCGACGGCTGGTTGCCGAACGAGAAACCGAATCAGGAACTGACCGCCCGCGAGTTGGCAATGTATGCTCGCGAGACCACGCACGCCGCCACCGGCGGCACGCAACGCCCGCAACTCTACGGCCACGGCCCGGACTTCCGGTTGCTCACGCTGCCGCCGGATCGCCCCGCCCCGCCCGAACCCGAACGGCTGGCGTACCCGAAGTTCCTGGCCGACGCCTGGGCTGATGTCGACAGGGCCCGCGCCGACGGCCTGCCCGGTCGTGCCCCGCGGGCGATGAGGCAGCAGACCGACGCGGCCGTGGACGCCGACCGCGGCTGGCTGGCCGGCACGAGCGAGGCCACGTTGAAAGACCGCTTCGACGGCACGTTCACTGCCTTCCGCACCGAACTGCCCGGCGACCCGCTGGCCGTCCCGAAAGTCCCCGAGTCGGCCGCCCCCCGCGCGCTCGCCGCGCCGAAAGTGCCGGTCGCATCGATCGCCCGCGCCCGGCTCGTCGTCCCCGTTTTCAACACGCAGGTGGCGGCCGCCGGTGTCGCCCTGCAACCGCTGCTCGACTTCCTGAAGTCCGACACCCTCGCCGACGCGCGGAAGGCGAAGCCGGGCGAGGTGAACGGCATGATCGAGGCGAAGCTGGGCGAGGTGAAGCTGGCCGACACGGTGCCGTTCGAGGCGGTGGCCGCGGTGCTGTGGGCGTCGGCCGTCGAGACGCCGCAAGTGGGTCACGTCCGCACGCTGCTCGCCATCGCCAACAAGCTGCCGGTGAAGGTGAAGCCCGCGCTGGCCGAACTCGCCGCCCTCCAATTGCTCGCCGCGGTGCCCGACAACCGCGAGGCGAACGCCCTGGCCGACGCCATCCCCGCGTGGCTCGACGCCACCGCCGCCGCCGAGGCCGCCGTGCTGTTCGACGCCCGCGCGTTGCCGCTGGTGAAGGGCCGGTTGGAGAAGGCGGAAAAGGTGTACCGCGAGGAGGCGGTTGTGCTGGTCGATCTGGATGCCACGCGGGCGCGGTTCGCACAGGTGGCGGAGAATCTGCGGGCGGCGCAAGCGGAGTACGGTACGGTGCGGGAGGAAGCGGCCGTGGCGGGCGAGGCGTGGCGGCGCGTTTCTGACGCTCGTGCCGCGCTTGCCGATCTCGCCGACCGTTACCCGCACGAGTTGACCCGTCCGGCCACCGGCCGGGAATGTTCCCTCACCGAATTGACCGATGCCTTTGCTATCGTCGTGGCGCAACTGACGGCACCGTCCGCCGACTTCGCCAAGCTGAAGCGGGATTCGGCCACGCTCCAGACGCGGTATCAGGTGGTGTTCGCTCCGGTGAAGTTGCCGTTGGCGGGGTCGAAGGGACATGAGTCGGCGCTCGGCTGGCCGGGCTGGACCGCGGCCGAACGCAAGGCGGTGGCAGATCGCCTTCAGGATGCGTGCGGCGAGGTGCTGGCGAAGTGGCCGACGGGTTCGACCGGCCGCGACTTGCCCGCGCCGAAGAAGGCGGGCCGCGACGTGTTCGCCGAGTCGGTGCGCGACCTGCGGAATCGGGCCGATCTGATCCGCGTGTGGGACGAGCCGCGGGCGAAGCAGATTCGCGCCGATCTCGTGTCGCCGACGGCCGAGCGGTTCAGCCGGCTGGCGGCGGACGTGACCGGCGAACTCCGCGTCGACCCGCGAAAGCGGTTCGACGCGAGCGAGTCGGTTCGCCCTCTGATCGGGTGGGCCGTGCCGACCGACGACCTGCCGGCACTGCCCGCCGGCAACGTCGCCCGGTCGAACCCCGAGGCGGTGGCCCGCCGCGACGCCGAGGGCGTGCTCGGGCGGTGGGTGGCGGCCGAGCGGTACGGCCGGCTGAACAAGGAGCTTCAACGCCTCGACGACCCGTCCGAACCGGGCGGGCCGCGGGGCGAGCGGTTCGTGCCCGCCGCCAAGCGGTACAAGGCGGCGGCCGACCTGTTCCCGTAAACCTGTCGCGAGGATATCCCGTGCGTCCCGGTCTGTCGTCTGTCGCCACCCTGGTGGCGTTCTCGCTGGCCGGCGTGCCGGCCTTCGCCCAACTCACCGTCTCACCCCAACTGGCCGAGTCGGCGCTGTCGGAAGCCGACTTCCAGAAGCAGTTCGAGAACCAGCAGAAGCTGACCGTGCCGGTGCGGCCGAACGGGGCCGACGCCGGTGTGTACTTCGTGTACGCCAAGAACACGCACCCGACGCAGGACCGCCCGCTGGCGGTCGAACTCCGCGGCGGGGCGAAGGGCGAGTTGCTGGCCGAGGGGCGGGCCGACAAGGTGCCCGCCGGCCACTGGAAGGTGATCCGCTTCACCAAGCCGACCGCCGCCCCCGCCCCACCGCCGCCGGCCGTGGCTCCCGGTGCCGTCGCCGCCCCGACCGAGCCGCCGCCGGCGGGTACGCCCGTCGCCCGCGGCACGAAAGGCTTCTCGCTCACGATGAAGCTGTTCGACATCGACGACAAAGGTGCCCGCAACGAGGTGAAGGCCGCCGCGGTGCCGGTCGAGCAGACGCTGCTCGTCGAGTTCCTGAAGCCGACCGAGTACGTGACCGTCGGCGACCTGCTGAAGGGGAAGGACAAGTCCGCGACCATCCAACTCACCCCGGCCAAGAGCGGCAAGAGCACGGCGAAGATCACGTTCCCCGGTCAGAAAGACGGCCTGCCGCCGGCCGGCGTGATCGGCCTGTTCGCCGTGACCCTCGACCCCGCGGCGGACGGCGGTAAGGCGGTCAAGCTCGGCGGGCTGTTCCCGAACGGGCTGGTGCCGATGCACCTGGCCATCGACGGCGTCGAGCGGGTGGCCGTGTTCGACCCGGCGACCTCGGCGGCGGACAAGAGCGAGGTGAAGGCGCTCACCGAGCGGCGGGTGCGGGTGGTGCCGGTCGGCGTGTCCGACATCACCAAGCCGACCGCCGCGTACCCCGTGCGGGTGGAGGCCGACAACGCGAAGGCCGACGACACGCTCGAACTCCGGGTGCGTCGGCAGGGCGACACCGTCGCCAGCGACGAGGTGATTCTGCTCGGCGGACCGCGGGACGAGAAGCTGTGGGTGGACGCGGCCGAGCCGACCAAGCAGGGGCTGGGGTTCGCCACCAGAACGAGCGACTGGGTGAAGGTGCTCGACCTGTCCGCCGCCCGCGGCGACATGGAAATCGAAGCGGTGCTGAAGCCGAAGGACTCGGCGCGGGTGGCGGACTGGACGAAGGGGCCGCGGAAGGTGATCGTGGACGCCGACCCGCCGGCGGTGAGCGGCACGCTCGACGTGGGCGACCCGGCCAAGCCGAAGGAGAAACTGCTGAAGGGGGCGTCGCTGCCGGTGCGGGCGACGGTGAAGGACGAGGGCGGGGCGGGCGTGAAACAAGTCACGTTCGTGCTGTTCGCCAAGCTGCAACCGGACGGCACGCTTCCGCCGGACGCCATCACCGCCGACGGCGTGCGGGTGGCGAAGACCGACCCGAAGACGAAGAAGCCGAGCGCCACCGAGTTCACCGACGTGTGGACGGCCGACCTGACCCCGCCGGACAAGAAGGGCAAGTATCTGATCGCGGCCGTGGCCACCGACAACGCCGGCAACGCGAGCAAGGTGGTGAAGCAGGACCCGAACGTGAAGGTGATCGAACTGGTCGACCCGGTACCCCCAGCGGCCCCGGCCGTGCCGCGCGGGTCGATTGCCGGCATCGTGATTCACGGCGGGGTGCCGCAGCCGGGGCTGAAGGTGGTCGTCGGCGGGGCGGACGGGAAGGCGAAGGCGGTGGCCGAGACGGACGCGAAGGGGCGGTTCTGCATCGCGGACGTGCTGCCCGGCGCGTACACCGTGCTGACGCTGAAGACCGACACGAACAAGGGGCTGGCCAGTCAGGCCGACGTGACCGTCGAATCGGAGAAGGCGGCGAAGACACATTACTCGTCTCGGTACGCCTTCTGCTGCTTGTACATCTCCACCCGCCGGGCGTACGCCGCGCGCTCGTCGGGCGGCACCAGCCCGGCCGCCTTCGCCCCCCACTTCACCGCCAGATCCCACTTGCCCACCGCCGCGCACGCGGCGGCCAGCGTGTCCAGGTAGCCCGCCTCCTGGTGGCCGGTGTTGTCGTTCAGCCGGCGGGCCAGCTCGCAAGCCTCGTCGGGGTTGCGGTACGATTCGTCCGGGCAGGTGGCCTTTACCCACGCGGCGGAGTTCAGGGCGGTCGCGTCGTTCGGGTCGGCGGCAAGCACGAGAGCGAACTCAGCCAGCGCGCCGGCGAAATCACGGGCGGCCAGACAGATCGACCCGCGGAGGTTGCGGCCGGTGGTCGAGTCGGGGGCCAACTCGACCACCCTGTCGGCGTCGGCGAGGGCGTCTGGGTCGTCGGTCTGGCGGCGGGCGGTGGCGCGGGCGAAGTACCCCCGCACGGCCGTCGGTTCCAGTTCGATCACCCGCGAGAAGTCGGCGACGGCCCGGTGGGAGTCCAACAACTGCTGTTCGGCGTACCCCCGCTGCAAGTAGGCGTCGGGTTCGTCGGGTCGCAGGGCGATGACGGCGGTGAAGTCGCCGATGGCGGCGTCATACTGGTTCGCCCTGGCGTGGGCCAGCCCGCGGTTGTACAGCGGGTCGGGGTCGCCGGGCGAGAGGGCGGCGGCGTGGGTGAAGTCGGCCACCGCCTTCGCGTGCCAGCCGAGTTCGACGTACGCCGCGCCCCGCTGGTTCATCGCGTCCACGTCCTTCGGCGTCTGCCGCAGCACCCAGTCGAAGTCGGCGGCGGCCTTGGCGTGGAAGCCCAGGTCGGCGAGCAGCCGCCCGCGGTGGCGGGTCGCGTCGGTCGACCGCGGGTTCAGCCGCAGGGCCGAACCCAGGTCGGCGAGCGCCCCGTCGGTGTCGCCGAGCGCTTCCCGGCTGGCCGCCCGCATCAAGTACGCGCGAACCGCCCGCGGGGACAACTCGATCACCTTGTCGAAGTCGGCGGCGGCGGCCGTGTGGTCGTGGCGGGCGACGGACACCTGCCCGCGGAGGAAGTGCGCCCGCACCGACCGCGGGGACAGCTCGATCGCCTTGTTCAGGTCGGCCACCGCCTCGTCGTGACGGTCGGTGCGGCGGTACACGTCGCCGCGGCCGTTCAGCGGGTCGGGATCGTCCGGGGCGGCGGCGATGGCGGCGGTGAAGTCGGCGAGGGCGTCGGCGTACCGGCCCAGTTCGGTGCGGGCGGTGCCGCGGTTGTGCAACCCGGCCACGTGCTCCGGGTCTTGCGCCAGCAGCGTGGTGAAGTCGGCGACGGCGTCGGCGTACCGGGCGAGGGCGATGTACGCGTTCCCGCGGGAGTACAGCACGCTCACGTCGTCCGGGGACAGGTCGAGCGCGCCGGTGAACATCTCGACGGCCCGCTCGTACTCGTTCCGGCGGGCGTAGGCGCGACCGCGGCGGGTGAGTTCGCGGGCGTCCGGAGTGGTGGGCGTCATAATTGGCAGTATAGATCACGCGGGAAGGGAAGTGGCCGTTCGTGGCCCACTCGCTCCGCGAGTGGCGACGGATTCCGACTCGCGGAGCGAGTGGACCACTTACTCCTACTTGGCCGGTTTTACCGACGTGGGTGCCGGTGCGACCGGCCGCAGCCACCCCCAGGCGGCGGCACCCGTGGCGACGGCTGAGTAGATGGTCAGGGCGATCAACACCGGCAACACCCAGGCTGTGGTGCGAACGACCGGCGGCGGGTCGCGGCGGTCGCGGGCCTTCGGCGGCGGTTCGGGCGTGGGGGGCGACGGGGCAGGGCGGGCTTTCGGCGACCGCTCCGACATGACGGCGAACGGGTTCCCGACCACGGCCGGCGGGGGTGTGTACAGCACCGGGGCGGGTGTGGGCGGGGCCGGTTTCGCGGCGGGCCGCGGGGCCGGCCGGTTGGTCGATTCGCCCAGCGCGCTCTCCACTTCGTCCGGGTCTTCGCTCATCAGGATATCGTCGTCCTGCTCGGCCTGCTTTTTCAGGTACGAGAAGTCGGGGATCTCGCCGTCGATGACCGTGTTCCCCTCCTCCGCCACGCCGACCACCGCCCGGCACCGCGGGCAGTTGAACAACTGGCCGGCCGCGTCGGTCGGCACGGCCAGTCGCTCCTGGCAGCCGGGGCATCGGACGGAGATGGCGGACATGAGCGAGTGACACGTGTTGGGAAGGTGAAGCCAGTGTACCATGGGTTCCGGCGAGAGGACGGAAAGTGTGTTGAGCGAGCTGCGGCCGTCAGGCCGCTGTTCAGTGTCACAACAGCGGCCAG
>JANNQE010000519.1:0-12010 GCA_031441625.1 Planctomycetia bacterium | reverse complement strand
ACACCAGGAGTTCGTCGGCGTTGAACGCGACCTCGGTCCCAGGTGCCGGAAGACAGGGGCATCTCCACCCGATTTCGCACTGAAAACGAGTGCCGAGCGGCACTTGCGTTGAAACCTGTCGCGTCCAGCGAGAAGTCTCCTCATTTTCCCAACCATCACGTTGACTGAGCTGAAACGACGGTCGCCATTTCAACCAGTAAGCTTGGTGGTTACGGTCGGCGAAGAAAACACCGCCACCGCTGAAAAGATCGCCGGCGGGATCGAAGGGCCGGGGTTTTCTGGGAGCAGTTTCGGAGTCGATATGTTCCTCTTGTACGGTCGCGTCGCGGACATCGAGAAGTTCGTCGCCGAGATGGGCGACCACATCAAGAAGTAGACGGCGCGGCAGACCCCGGCAGGCGAACCCGGCGTCTCTCGGTCCGGCTGTGCCGGACACCGTACCACGTCCGGCACAGCCGGACCTACGTGAGGAACCACCGCATCAGTTCCCACCCGGGGTCGAATCGCTTCAGCCCATTCTCCGCCGTCAGTTCGTCGTAGCTCGTCTGGCCGCTCGACAGGATGCCGTTGCCGCAGACGGCGAACGGCACGGCCCCGTGGGCATGGGCCTTCGTTTTCAGCGTGGTGCGGTGGTCGGGTTCGACGAGGATGCGGAACTCGCCGTAGCGGGGCAGCGCCTCCAGCAGCGGGCCGACGATGTGCGTGTCGATCTGCTCCAGCGCCTTCACCTTCTCGTCGGCCTTCCCCTCGTGACTCGCCTCGTCCGGCGCTTCGACGTGAACACACACCAGGTCGAACGCCCCGAGTGCTTCGACGGCGTACTTACCCTTGTTGGCGTAGTTGGTGTCCAGATACCCGGTGATGCCCGGCACCTCGATGCGGTGCCAGCCGAGCAACGCCCCGACGCCCCGCACCAGGTCCACCGCCGAGATGATCGCCCCCCGCTTGCCGTACACCTCCTCGAACGACTGCACCCGCGGGGCCTTGCCCTGCCCCCACAGCCAGATTTGCGTGGCCGGCAGCTTGCCCGCCGCGGCACGAGCGGCGGTCGCCGGGTGGTTCGCCAGGATCGTCTTCGACAGTTCCATCAGTTCGCACAGCACATCCCGCCCCGGACCCACCGGCAGGTGGTCGGAAATCGGTTGGCCCTGCACGTCGTGCGGGGCTTGCGTCTTGGTGTTCGCCAGAGGTGAAGACTCAGACGTCCCCCGCCACACGAGGATGTTGCGGTAACTCACCCCGGCGTGAAACTCGATCGTCCCGCCGCCGATCTCGCGTCCGCCCAGCTCCTTCTGCAAGGCGTGGACGAGCTGCTTGCCGTCGTCGCTCGGGATGTGCCCGCTGGTGAAGTTCTCCATCCGCCCGTCGGGGAAGTGGACCAGATTGCACCGCACCGCCCAGTCGTTCGGCCCGAGGTGAATGCCCATCGCGGCGGTTTCGAGCGGGGCACGCCCGGTGTACACCTTCAGCGGGTCGTACCCGAACAGTGACAGCGTGGCCACGTCCGACGCCGGCGTAAGCGTCGGCGGCACGTTGTTGCTCAGGCCGACGAACCCGGCCTGCACCACGCGGTCCATGTTCGGCAGGCGGGCGGCTTGCAACGGGGTGCGACCGCCGAGCGACTCCTGCGGCTCGTCGGCACACCCGTCGGGGATGACGATGACGTGTTTCATGGGGAACAGTTTATCCGGCCGGCGGGTTCTCGATGCGGGTCCGCAGGTGTTGCGGGAACGCGGCCCACGCCCGCTGGTAGGTGCGTTCGAGCGGGCACGGCACGTACCGCTCTTCGCTCAAGAACAGCGGCATGTCGGGCAGCACTTGGCCGACGCCCACGTTCTCCACATATGCCGCGGGGGTGGAGCCGGCCCGATAGCTTGCCAGGGTGAACGGCTGACCCGGTGGGAGCGCGTAATCCTCGCCGTTGAACCGCTCCCAGATGACGGGGTGAATCCCTCGCGGGTCGCGGCGAGACGGCGGGTGTAGATCCACCACCAGCAGGTGAATACCGCTACGGATCAGCCGCACCGCCTTGCGGGTGAACTGCCGCAGGGCGTCCGCACTCTCCTTGTTTCCGGGCGACACGATCTCGATCACCGCCACCACCTCGCCGTCTTCGAGGTTCACCGTAATGCGGTCGGTGCGGCGGGCGTACAAGGCTGCCTCGGTGGCGACGGACATCACCCGCGTCCGCGGCGGTGCTTCGTCCACCGCCACCCCGCCCGGCTCGTGTGCGGGGTCCGGCGTTCCGCTTCGGAGCGTCAGCACGTCGGGCACAGGCCCGTCCGTCCGCTGGTCGCTCATGGCGAAGTAGCCGGGGGGCAGCCCGCCGGTGTTCAGCGCTTCGGCGATGTCTTGGATCCATCGCTGGTGGAAGAAGTGGAACGTGCCCGCCCGGATGCGGGACCAGTCGTGAACCGGCATGAGTCGTCCTCCGCGGGTTACTCGAACAGGCGGGCCACCGGCACGCGGAAACCTGGCAGGTCGGGGTCGCCGGTCAGTTCCTGTTCGTCGTTCACCGTCACCGTTCGGGCACCCCGGCGGCGGATGCTGACGGTTCGCGGGTCGGGGTCGATCACCCAGACCACCGGCACCCCGGCCCGGTGAAACGTCCGCACCCGCTCGTTGATCTGCCCGGTCTGCGTGCTCGGCGACAGGATTTCGACGATCAGCGTCGGCACACCATGGATGACGGTGGTCTCTTCGGTTTGCACCACCATCACGTCCGGCGGCACGTAGGCCACGTCCACCCCGACGGAGTTCTCCGGGCCGTTCGGCAGCAGGACGCCTGCCTCCCCGCACACCACGTTCCCCCGCGGTTGTGGTAACGCCCAACGCCAGTTGTTCACGGCCGTGGTGACGTTCGCCATCGTGATCGAGTGCAGGCGGTTGCGGACGGTCATGATTTGCCCGTTGAATTCCCCGGTGTCCATCTGTTGTTCCCGCAGCTCGCCGTTGATGATCCACCGCCGCACGCCGTCGTCGGGCATGTTCAGCAGGTCGTTCATCGTCAGCGGTTTCGTCTGCGTGCCCATCCGGTTCCCTCGTGGCCTGTCCGCATTCTATCATCACCTACACCCCGCCGCACGCCCACCGAGGCCGTCGCCATGCCCCGCACCCCGCCCGCGCTCGCCGTGCTCGTCGCCCTGCTGTTGGCCGCGCCCGCCTTCCCCCGCGAAGACGAGAAGTTCGAGGAGCGGGAAGGGATGGTGGCGGGCGTCGACGTGACCGGGGACAAGCTGACACTGGCCGTCGGCGAGGAGAGGAGCGACGTGGCGGTGGGGGCGAAGGCGGCGGTGGTGGTGTGTCGGCGGGCGGGGAAGCTGGCCGACGTGAAGGAGGGGATGACGGCGAAGGTGACGCTCCACGAGGGGACGAAGGACGTGGTGAAGGTGGAGGCCGGGTGGCCGCGGGTGGAGTTGGACGTGGCCGGCGTGGACGTGAAACGGTACACACTGTCGGTCAAAGCGAAGGGGAAGAACGACGTGGAGTTCGACGCCACCTTCACCGTCGCCCCGGACGCGGTGATCGAGATCGCCGGCATCCCCGCCGGGCTGGGCGACGTGCCGGCGAACACGGCCGTGCAGGTGGAGTTCACCGCCGACAAGAAGGGGCTGGCGCGGGTCGAGTCGGACGGCGAGGCGGGCGAACTGGTGGCCACGGTGAAGGCGGTGAACGTGGGCACGAGCACCCTCACGCTGACGGTGCTGGCGGTCGGCCTTCGGGGCGAGCGGGAGGTGGAACTGAGCTACGCCGTCACGAAGGACTGCACCTATCGGCTGGCGGGCAAGGACGTGACGCTGGACGACCTGAAGGCGGACATGCCGGTGCGGTGCCGGTTCGCCCTCGATCGGCGGACGGTCAGCGGCATCTGGGCCGGCCCGCCGCTGCCCAAGGCGGAGGGCAAGTGAGTTTCGCCGGCGACTCGAAGAGTCGGGCCACCGGCACGCGGAAGCCCGGCAGTTCCGGGTCGCCGGTCAGTTCCTGCTCGTCGTTCAGCACCACTGAGTCCATCCGCGGACGGTGTACGGTGACGGTTCGCGGGTGCGGGTCGATCACCCACACCAGCGGCACCCCGGCGTGGTGTAGAATACCCGGACCGCCGAGGACGCCGACATGGCCACGCTGACCGAACAACTCGACTTGATGCTCACCCTGAAGAGCAACTGGGACGGGTACAACGCCGACCCGATTGTGCCTGCGGCGGTTCAACGGGGAAAGGCGCTCGTGTCATTGCTCGTCAAACTTCGCGGGTCGGAAGGGATTTTCGTTTCCCCGGGGCGGGCCGGCGGCGTGTTGGTCGAATGGGATGACCCCTCACACGAGTACGAGGTGGAGTTTAACCACGACGGTTCGTCCGGGTTTCTCCGCATGGAGAAGGCGACACAAGTGATGCAGACAGAACACTTCGAAGCCGGTTCAGTCGCCATCCCTGTGGGGTTACTGTCGGTGATGGGGCAACTCGTACCTGCGTGACACGACTCCGTTTCGTCCGGGGTGCAAAAACGTACCGTTTCGGACATCTTCGTCTCACGGCATGGGTTGACCGGCGATCACCTCCGAGACTTCGGGCAACCCGCACAGATCGGATCTCGCTTTCGAATGGACACGACATGCCCGACCCCGACCACATCGCCGACGACGAAATCATTCTCCGCCACATCCCCGGTGGCACACTGCACCAAGCGCCGGGGCCGAGGATCACCAGCAAGAATTTCGAACTCCGCGCACACCTGGGCGAAACGGGCCTGTCGGGAAGCCGGGCCGGAATGACCTCTCCGGACTCACTCCTCGCCCGTGTGGGGAACATGGCGAAGGGGTCGCGGGTGGCGGCGATCACGGCGGGCGAACTCCGATCCGTCGGGCTGGAGGTGGTGCCCCTTCCGCTCGACGACGACCCCGGCCACAGCGAGATTCGCTCCGCAACCGCCGACCTGAATGATCTGGCCGTCCGCAAGTTGCTGTCCCTCACATTCCACTTCCTGCCACCGCGCGACCCGCGTCCACCCGCGGACGGGAGCTGACACTCATGCTCCCGCCGTTCACATCCTTCGTTGCCATCGACTTCGAGACGGCCGACAACGGCCCGGACAGCGCGTGCGCCATCGGCGTCGTGCGCGTCGAAGGCGGCCAGGTGGTTCACCGCGAGGGCATCCTGATCCGCCCGCCGCGGTCGCGCATCCTGTTCACCGGCATTCACGGCATCAGTTGGCCAATGGTGGCGACGGCCCCCACCTTCGCCGACGTGTGGCCGCGGGTGCTCCCGCTCCTCGACGGCGCTGCATTCCTCGCCGCCCACAACGCCCCGTTCGACCGCCGCGTGCTGCAAGCGTGTTGCTCCGCCGCCGGCCTGTCGCCCCCGCCACTGCCGTTCGTGTGTACGGTGCAAGTGTCCCGCAAGCGGTGGGGGCTGAAGCCGAACAACCTGCCGGCCGTGTGCCGGCGGTTGGGCATCGGGCTGATCCACCACGACGCCGCGTCCGACGCCGAGGCGTGCGCCCGCATCGTGCTCGCCGCGGCCGTTCCCGCCGGGTGAACGCACTTTCACACTCGACCTGACGGCCGCACGACACAACAATAGCCTGCGTCCACCCGCCGGAGTACGCTCGATGGCCGACCCCACCCGCGCCGTTGCGCCGCCCGAACTCACCAATTCACTCGCCGACCCGGCCGCCACCACCGGCGGCGACCCGTCGGCGAGTCCGGTCGTCGCGCCGCCGACCGCCGCCGGGCGGTACGTACTCGGGGCGGAGATCGCCCGCGGCGGCATGGGCGAGGTGTACCGGGCGACCGACACCGTGCTCAATCGCGAAGTCGCGGTGAAGGTGTTGCAAAGCAAGTACGCCCCGGATTCGGGCACGGCCCGCCGGTTCGCGGATGAAGCGCGCATCACCGCCCAACTCCAGCACCCGAACATCCCGGCCGTCCACGACCTGGGCACCCTGCCCGACGGCCGCCCGTTCCTGGCCATGAAGCTGATCAAGGGCCAGACCCTCGACGACCTGCTGAAGGCGCGGGTCAGTCCGAACGAAGACCGCGGGCGGTTCGTGGCGGTGTTCGAGCAGATCTGCCAGGCGGTCGCCTACGCGCACGCCCACGGGGTCATCCACCGCGACCTGAAGCCGGCGAACGTGATGGTCGGCAGCTTCGGCGAGGTGCAGGTGATGGACTGGGGACTGGCCAAGGTGTTGGCGAGCGGGGGGCGTCAGCCCCCTGGTGCCGACCCCGACCCCGACGCCACCTCCCCCGGCACGGTGGTGCAATCCCTCCGCGACTCGGACGGCAGCTTCACCCAGGCGGGCAGCGTGCTCGGCACGCCGGCGTACATGCCCCCGGAGCAGGCGGTCGGGGCGGTGGGCAAGGTGGACGCGCGGAGCGACGTGTTCGGCCTGGGGGCGGTGCTGGCGGTCATCCTGACCGGGCAGCCGCCGTTCACCGGCGGGTCGGCCGAGACGACGCGGGTGAAGGCGGCCACCGGGGACGTGGCCGAGTGCCTCGCCCGGCTGGACGGGTGCGGGGCCGACCTGGAGTTGGTGGCCCTGTGCAAGCGGTGCCTCTGTACGAGGCCAGCCGACCGCCCGGCCGACGCCGGTGAAGTCGCAAGGGCGGTCGGCGAATTGCGGCAGGCGGCGGACGAGCGGGCGCGACAGGCGGAACGGGACCGCGAGAAGGCGGAGGTGGAAGGCCGCGAGCAGCGGAAGCGGCGGCGGGTGATGCAGTGGGCCGGGGCGGTCACTGTGGCGGTTCTGTTAGCGGGGATCGTCGGCACCACCTTCGGCCTGCTCGTGGCCCGGCGGCAGCGGGACGAAGCGGACGCCGCCCGCCTGGAAGCGGACGCCGCCCGCCTGGAAGCGGGCCGGAACGCCGAGACGGCCCGGGCGTCCGAGGCCGCGGCTCGGACGCAGGCGTTGCTGGCGCTCTCGACCATTCAACTCATCGTCACCGAAGTGGATCAGAAGCTCAGTGCGGAGCCGAACACGGCCGCCCTGCGGATCAACTTGCTCAAGCTGGTGGAGAAGAAGTGGGACGAACTCGACGTCGCCCTGACCGGCGGGGAGTACGGGGAAGCGGTTCCTACGCTGATGGCGGTGCGGTCCAAGTTAGCCGACGCGTGGGTGAGCCTGGACCGGCTCGCCGAGGCCGACACACAGTACCGCAAGCTGTACGACCAGGCCGAGGGAAGGGTGGTGCTGAAGGAGCGGAGTGACTCCTCCCGACTCAACCTGGCACTCATTTGCACGAAATGGGCCCCTGTCAAGTCGCGTCTCACCGGGGATCCGGAGGACGCCGCGAGACTGCAAGGTCGGGCTGTAGAACTCGCCCGGGAGATCCGCCGCGACCCCCGACCCCAACCGGGGTCTCCCGAGGGATACCGAATCGCCGACGTTCTCCAACAAGGCCTACTTCAGTTGGCAGGCGCGGCCGTGAAGCGGGGAGATCGGGCGAAGGCGGAGGAGTTGTATGACGAGTGCGGTCAGGTGAACGAGGAGGCGCTTCGGGAGATCGATGCGAAGGCGGGGTGGTTCACGCAACTCGGACCGGACAGGCAGCGGCAGGTGCAAAGCTATTTCGGGCAGAACATGGAACTGTCCCGGGCCGGGCGGGCGAACAACCTGTGTGCTCTCGGGAGGATCGACGATGCGGTCGCGATCTACCGGGGCATCATCGAGCGGTCCCGCGCCGCGAGTGAGAAGTTGCCCAAGGATCGGACCGCCCGCGACCAGCTCGCCCTGCAGTTGCGGAACTTCGGCCAGTACATGCTGCGGGCCGGCCGGGTGGAGGAGGCCGCAGCCCGGTTGGCGGAATCGCTCGAACTGACCGAACAGAATTTCAAGGAAGATCCGTCCAGTGCTTCGCTGAAGCGCTCTCACCACCACGCCCTGTACTACACCGGGGTAGCCCGCGATGCTCAGGGCAAGTCGGCCGAAGCCCACAAGCTGTTCGAGCGGTCGCGAACCCTTCGCGCGGAAATGCTCTCAGTCTCCCCGGATAAATCGAACAAGGTGAACCTGATGCTGGCCGAGGCCCGGCTCGGGAACGCGACCCCAGCCAAAACCCTGGCCGAGGAGCTTTCGGCCTCCGCCGGCAAGGATCCCGATCTGAGGCTGGACGTCGCCCGGGCGATGTCCCAACTCGCCCGGCATTCCGAAGGGGTGGCCCGAGGACAATACCGCAAGGCGGCGCTGGATGCTCTGGAAAAGTGCCTCGCAGACGGGCAGAAAGACTTGTTCGTGATCGCCGGAGAACAGGATCTCATCCCCATCCGGGACGACCCAGGGTACCGCGCGATCGTTGCGAGATTAGAGCCTGTCGATGGGCCGAAACTGGGCCGATGAGTGTCCGCCGCGACCGCGACGACTTCAAGAAACTGGTCGCCGACCTGGAAGCGAAGTCGGCGAAACCGGAGCGGGAGGTGCTCCCCCCGCCGCGGAAGGAGTGATCGGGAGCGGCACCTACTTCCCCAAAAGCAGCCGCGCGCACGCGGCGGCGCCGATGTACCCGGCCGTTTCGCCGAGTTCGGCGAACGCTACGTCGTCGCGGTCCGCCGCGTAGCGGGTCAACAACTCGGCGTCGGGCACCGTCACGAGCGACGGCCGGCCGAGCAGTGTTCGCAGGTTGCTGGTCATCACGCCTCCGGGTGGGCGCAGTTTACTCCCGCCGGCCCTCCCGGTGCGCCGCCGAGTTGGTGGAAATCTGCGTCACACCCCCCGCACTTCCGCCTCGCCGCCGACGCCCGCACGTCGCAACATGACCTCCCCGGCTCTTGCGAGCGCGCCCGATGGACCCCACGTCGTTCGGCACCGACCCGACCCGCTCGGTCGTCGACCCGAACGCCCTCACCCTGATCCCGCCGCCGTCGGCGCTCGCCGGCCCGCGGGCGACCACCGACGCCGACGGCCGCTACCGCCTGGGCACCGAGATCGCCCGCGGCGGCATGGGCGAGGTGTACTACGCCACCGACACCGCCCTCGGCCGCGAGGTGGCCGTGAAGGTGCTCCGCGGGCGGCTGGCGTCCGACGCCGACGCCGTCCGCCGGTTCACCGACGAGGCCCGCATCACCGCCCGCCTGGCCCACCCCGGCATCCCGCCCGTCCACGAACTCGGCACCCTGCCCGACGGCCGCCCGTTCCTGGCCATGAAGCTCATCAAGGGGGAAACGCTCGACACCCTCATGAAGCTCCGCCGCACGCCGGCCGACGACCGCGGGCGGTTCATCGCCGCGTTCGAGGCGGTGTGCCACGCCGTCGGGTTCGCCCACGCGGCCGGCGTCATCCACCGCGACCTGAAGCCGGCGAACGTGATGGTCGGGGCGTTCAACGAAGTGCAGGTGATGGACTGGGGGCTGGCTCGGCAATTGCGGAGTGCGGAGTGCGGAGTGCGGAATGGAGACAGTGCCCCGCCGCGGCCCGTTGCTGAACCCACCATCGGTGAAGACTCAAGCCAAACCGTGGCCGGCAGCGTGCTGGGGACGCCGGCGTTCATGCCGCCTGAGCAGGCGGCCGGCGACACGAATCGGGTGAGCGAGCGGAGCGACGTGTTCGGCCTTGGGGCGATCCTGGCCGTCATCCTCACGGGGCATCCGCCGTTCGCCGGCGTGTCGGCCGAGTCGGTGCGGGCACAGTCGGCGAGTGGGAACGTGTCCGAATGCTTCACCCGACTCGACACCTGTGGGGCCGACCCGGAGTGGGTCGCCCTGTGCAAACGGTGCCTCAGCCCGAACCCGGCCGACCGACCGGCGAACGGAGGGGAGGTGGCGACGGACGTTCAGCACCTGCGGGCGGCGGCCGACGAGCGGGCGCGGCAGGCGGAACTGGACAAAGTGAAGGCGGCGGGCGAAGCCGAGACGCGGCGGCTGGCCGACGAGAAGGCGACCGAGCGGCGGAAGCGGCGGCGGGGGCAGTGGGCGCTCGCAATGGCGGGGCTGCTGGTGATCGGGGTGGCGGCGGTCGGGGTCGGGTACGCGGGCCTTTATCAGCGTGCCGAAGACGCTCGCGCCAAAGTCGAGCGGGAGCGGGAAAAGCTGGTGGCCGTCGAGTACGGGCGGGCGATTCAGGTGGCGTCGCAGGAGCTGCGGGAGCACAACGTGGCCGGCGCGCGGGCTCTGCTCGACGGCACGCTGCCGCGGCTCCGCGGGTGGGAGTGGCAGCACCTCGACCGCCTGTCCGACGGCTCGACGTTGACCGCCCGCGGGCACACCGAGTGGGTTCACGCCGTCGCCTTCAGCCCGAACGGGGAGCGGTTCATCACGGCCGGCGGGGACAACACCGCCCGCGTCTGGGACGCCCGCACCGGCCGCGAGGTGTTGACACTGACCGGGCACACCGAGCGGGTGCGGTCGGCGGTGTTCAGCACCGACGGCCGGCGGGTCGCCACCGCCAGCTACGACGGCACCGCGCGAGTGTGGGACGCGACCACCGGCAAGGAGCAGTTGAAACTGGCCAAGCATACCGGGTGGGTTCACTCGGCCGCGTTCGACGCCGCCGACCGCCGCCTCGTCACCGCCGGGCAGGACAAGACGGCCCGCCTCTGGGACGCGACGACCGGGAACGAACTCCGGGTGCTGACCGGCCACACTGACGGCCTCCGCACGGCCGTGTTCAGCCCGGACGGCACGACCGTCGCCACGGCCAGTTGGGACAAGACGGCCCGCGTGTGGGACGCCGCCACCGGCGACCCGCGGTTCACCCTGGGCGGGCATTCGGATTGGGTTCACGCCGCGTCGTTCGACCCGGTCGGCCGCCGCATCGTCACCGCCAGCCTGGACCGCTCCGCCCGCGTGTGGGACGCGCGCACCGGGGCCGAACTGCTGGTGCTGAACGGGCACGACGACGGCCTGCTCGCCGCCGTCTTCCACCCGACCGCCGATGTGATCTTGACCGCCAGCGGCGACCGCACCGCCCGCCTGTGGGACGCGCACACCGGGGCACAAGTGCGGGTGTACACCGGGCACACCGACCGCCTGTCGGCGGCGGCGTTCAGCCCGACCGGGGACCGCCTGTTGACCGCCAGTTGGGACCGCACGGCCAAGCTGTGGGAGACGACGCCGACCGACGAGCCGCCGGTCCTCCGCGGGCACACCGACTGGGTCTACACGGCCGCGTTCAACCCGGACGGCACCCGCATCGTGACGGCCAGCCAGGACAACACCGCCCGCATCTGGGACGCCGCCACCGGCCGCGAGTTGCACGTGCTGCGTGGGCACGAACAGGGGGCGGGGTGGGCCGCGTTCAGCCCGGACGGTGCCATGGTGGTGTCGGCCGGCGGGGACAAGAAGGCCCGCGTGTGGGACGCCGCGAGCGGGGCGGAGTTGTTCGCGCTGGGCGGGCACGAGTCGGGCGTGTCGTGTGCCGCGTTCAGCCCCGACGGGACACTGATCGCCACCGCCGACGACCACCGCGGGTACGTGTGGGATGTCGCCACCCGCACCGAGTTGGCCACCCTCCGCGGGCACACCGACGGCGTGAACGCGATCGCCTTCAGCCCCGACGGCACCCGCCTGCTGACCGCCGCCGGGGACAAGACGGCCCGCCTGTGGGACGCCCGTACCGGCCGCGAAGTGTTGACACTGACCGGCCACACCGACCGCGTGCGGGCCGCCACGTTCCACCCGACCGGCGCGCTGGTGGTCACCGCCGGGGACGACAACACCGCCCGCATCTGGGACGCCCGTAGCGGGGCCGAGGTGCTGCTGCTGAAGGGTCACACCGGGGCGATTCGGGCGGTCGCGTTCAGCCCGGATGGGACGCGAATCGTGACGGCCAGCAACGACGGCACGACGAAGCTGTGGGACGCCCGCACGGGGGTGGAGGTGCTGTCGCTGAAGGGGCACACCAGTTGGGTGCGGTCGGCCGCGTTCAGTGCCGACGGTACGCGGCTGGTGACGGCCAGCTCGGACCGCACCGTGCGGGTGTGGGACTCGCGACTCCGGTAGGGTGGTCCGCGCTCGGTTAGGGTGGTCCGCTCTCGCCGAGAGCGGATTCCGCATCCCGCTCGGTAGGGTGGCCCGCTCTCG
>JANNQE010000518.1:0-13267 GCA_031441625.1 Planctomycetia bacterium | reverse complement strand
GGGGCTGGGTGGCCCCCCCCCCCACCCCCCCCGGTGGGGGTGCGGGCGGCCCCCCCCGCCCCCGCCGGGGGCCGCCCTGGTGTCGGGGAATGACCCCTCACCCGGTTGCTCCGCAACCGACCTCTCCCCAGCGGGGAGAGGTGGGGGTGAATGACCCACACCCTCAGGCGGGAAGGTCTACACCGCCGCCCGGATCGCCCCCAGCAGTTCGCCCTCCTGTTCGGCGAACACGGTTCGCAAATCCATCAGCCACTTGCCGCCCTGCACCCTTCCCACGACCGCCGGCGTGCCGGTGCGCAACTTCTCCGCGAACGCCTCTTCGCTGCCGCTCACCGACACCGCCACCACGCACGTCGGCACGGCCACGTCCGGCAGCGAGCCGCCACCGACATACGCCACGTCGTCCGTCACCTCCACACTCAACCCCGGCACTTCGAGCAGCCGCCCGGCGAAGGCCCGACACCGTTCCTTCAATTCGCTCAGCGGTGTGGCCAGCATCCGCAGCGTCGGCACCTCGCGCACCGCCTTCGCTGGATCGCGGTAGAGCAGCAGCGTGGCTTCGAGCGCCGCCAGCGTCATCTTGTCGAGGCGGAACGCCCGCATGAGTGGGTCTTTTTCGATCTTCTGAATCAGCGAAGCCTTCCCCGCGATGATGCCCGACTGCGGCCCGCCGAGCAGTTTGTCGCCACTGAACATCACCAGGTCGGCGCCGGCCGCGATGCCCGCGCTGACGACCGGCTCGCCGGGCAGTCCGAACGCCGTCAGGTCCACCGCCGCCCCACTGCCGGCGTCGTCGATCACCGGGACGTTGTGCTTCTTCCCGAGCGCCACCAGCTCTTCAATCGTCGCGGCCTGGGTGAACCCGCGGACGCGGAAGTTGCTGGTGTGGATCCGCATGAGCAGGCCGGTGTTCGGGCCGACGGCCTTCTCGTAGTCGCCGATGCGGGTGATGTTCGTCGTGCCCACTTCCTTCAGCGTGGCCCCGCCCACGGTCATGATGTCCGGGATGCGGAAGCTGCCGCCGATCTCGACGAGTTGCCCCCGCGAGACGATCACCTCTTTCCCCATCGCCAGCGCCCGCAGCACGATGACCGTGGCGGCGGCGCAGTTGTTCACCACCGTCGCGGCGTCGGCACCCGTGATCCGCTTCACCCCGTCGCGGATCGGGTCCTGCCGGCTGCTCCGCTTGCCGGTGGCGAGGCTCATCTCCAGGTTCAGGTAGCCGCGGGCGGCCTGATACGCGGCGGTCGCCGCACTCGCAGCCATCGGCGAGCGGCCGAGGTTGGTGTGCAGCACGATGCCGGTGGCGTTGATGACGGGGCGGAGTTGCGGCAACGCGGCGAGGTGCAGGCGGGCGAGCACGCGGGCGGACAGGGCGTCGGGGTCGGCGTGGCCGTCGAGCGGGGTGCCGGCGGCCACGAGCGCGCGGAGGGCGTCGACCTCGGCCCGCACGGCGTCGGCGACGGCGGCGTGCGGGTGCGCGGAGCGGGCGGCGGCGACGGCGGGAAGGTCGAGCACCTTCGCCACCGACGGCACTCGGCGGTAGGGGTTGTCGGGCATGGTCTCAGTCGCGGCGGCGGTCGAACCTGCCCACCAGTTTATCCGGCAGGCCGTCGTTCGCCTTCAGCACCCGCTCGATCTCGTCCGGTGTGAAGTCCTTGTCGAGCATGTTCTGCACGAGGATGGCCCGGTACTCGGCCACCTTCGCCTTCTTCCAGTTGCTCGAAATGATGGCCACGATGGGGATGAACAGGGCGAGGATGGGGATGCTCACCCCCATGATGGCGGGGAGGTCGTCGGACGCGAAGAGCATGAGGCACCCGGAAGCGTGAAGGGGGGCGTTGTTCGGTGTATTCGCCGGAAGCGGCGCGGGATTTGAAGAATAGTGGGTGCGAACCGGCACGAAAGTCGTCAGAATTCCGTTTGTCCCCACACGCGGCGGAGGCCGTGGGTCGAAGATCAGCCGACGAGTGTCTCGCACGGACGCCTCACTCGCCACACGAGGGGCAGTCATGTCGGACCCTGTTCGTACGCCGGTGGACGACCCCAGCTTGGTTCAAGTGGAGCCGGCGTCGCGGTGCAACCTCCGCTGCCAGATGTGCCCGGTCACGACCAAAGGCACCCTCTCCACGCAGGACCCCGGCGTCATGAGCGCGGAGGTGTGGGCCACCGTCCGGCAGACGGCCAGTCGCATCGGGCGGGTGATCTTGACCGGCTTCGGGGAACCGCTCCTGCACCCGGATTTTCTCGACATGCTCCGCGAACTCGACGCCCGCCGGGTGATGATCGGCTTCTCCACCAACGGCATTCTGGTGACGGACGACATCGCGCGGGAACTCGCCGCGATCCACTCGCTGGCGCACGTGAACGTGTCCATCGACTCGCCCGACCCGGACGTGTACCGGGAGGTGCGGCGGGGGGACGTGCGGAAGGCGCTCGACGGGCTGGGCCGGCTGGTCCGCGGTCTGCGGCCCGACACGCAGCTCGTCACCGTCTCGTCGCTCCTCATGGCGAACACGGCCGAGAGCCTCGTCCGCTTCCCGCGGGTGCTGAGCGAGATCGGCGTCCGCCACTGGCGGGTGCAGTGCATGGCCGATTGGAACGGCGACCTGACGACGTGGCACCTGGTCCGCGGCGGGGTGAACACGTACCGCGACCGCATCCGGGCCGAGGCCGACGCGCACGGCATCGACCTGGTGTTCGAGAACCCCGAGCGGACGGACATGGAAGCGGACCAGCCGGCACTGGCCGTCCGCACGTACCACACCAAGGCGGAGACGACAGCGGGCGAGTCGCGGCTGTGCAACGCCCCGTGGGACTCGCCGTTCGTGGACAAAGACGGCCGCGTGCTGCCGTGCTGCTACGCCGACCACACCGCCGTGCTGGGCGACCTGCGGGACGACACGTTCGACGCCATCTGGAACGGCGAGAAGTATCACCAGTTCCGCGACGCCCTGGTCCGCGGCGGGCGGTCGCTGCCACAAATCTGTGCGAACTGCACCCAGGCCCCCGCCGGCGTCCACCCGCGGGGCCAGTTCGCCGCGGAGTTGTGTCACGCCGAGAGCGTGCTGACCGGCCCCGGCCCGTACCGGCTGGTGGTGCGGAACGTCGGGCTGAACAGTTGGGATCAGGCGTCGTGCCTGCGGGTGGGCGTGCCCGACGTGGGGGGCGGGCCGTCCGCCTTCGCCCACGCCGGCTGGCTCTCCCCGAATCGCGTCGGCACGTTTTCGGAAGAGGTGGTGCCGCCGGGCGGGAAGGCGACGTTCGAGTTTCATTGCACGCGGGGCGGCACTCTGTTGGCCGCGGGGTTCCAGTTGGTCGCCGACGGGCTGCGGTGGGTGGCGAACACGCGGTTCGTGGTGGCCATCGACCCCGAGCCGGTCGCCGAGGTGCCGCCGGTGGTGGTGCCGACGGCGGTCCAGGTGCGGCGGTCGATGTGGTCGCGGTGGGCCGGGGCGGTCGTGCGAGTGGTCACGGCAGGCACCGGACACCGGGCGACGTGACGGGATGTGGCAACAAGTGATTTCCTCTTCGCCGCGACCCGTGGGAGCGTACAACGGCCACCGCTCCCATCGGTCGCGGCGAAGAGATGTGCCCCCGTCAGTTTCCCGCACCTCGCTCGTCCCTTTGCCAACACCCACTTCCCCGAGTGCCGCCATGCGACCCGCCTTCGCCCTCGGCCTGCTCCTCGTCGCGTCGTCCGCGTTCGCCGACGACCTTCCCCAAGGCGTGTTCGCCCGCGTCGGCGGGGGCACCTTCCACCACCCCGACCGCCCCCTCGCGTTCGACTTCAGCCCGAACGGAAAGCACCTGGCGTCCGGCGGTGCCGACGGGGCCGTTCGAGTCTGGGACGTGCAGAAGCAAACCCTCCTGCACACCCTGAGCGTGAAGGACGGCCTCGTCGTCGGGCTGCGGTACTCGCCCGACGGGGCCACGCTGTTCGCCCACTTCGGCGACGAGAAGCTGCGGCGGTATGAGGCCGACGCCAACTACAAGCTGCTCGGCACCACCGCCGCCCGGCACCTGGGCAAGCTCACCGTGTCGGCCGACGGCCAGTTCGTCGCCGGGCTGGACGTGGCCGACCGGGTGAAAGTGCTGGATGTGAAGACCGGCCTGGAACAACTCGACCTGCCCGAAGCCCGCGCCGCCTGCCTGTCGCCCGACGGCACTACGGTCGCCGTGGTCTCCCCCGAACACACCCTCACCGTCCACGCCATCCCCGGCGGCAAGCCGCTGCACACGATCAAGCTGCCGAAGGAGGACGGGAAGGCGTTGTCGGAGTTGGCCTACAGTGCCGACGGCAAGCGGGTGGCCGTGGCCCCCGAGTGGGCGGCCGGCACGGTGCGGGTGTACGAGTTGGGAAAGGCCGACCCGCTCGCCGAGTTCGCCGGCGAAGGGCCGGTGCGGTTCGTGGGCCGGGAGCTGGTGGCGGCGAAGAACCGCGGGCGGGTGATCCTGTACGACCTGACGGCGAAGGCGGTGGCGGGCGAGTTCGGCGACCGCGTGGGGGCGTTCGCGGTGTCGGCCGACGGCGGGATGGTCGCCACCGACAACGGCAGCGGGGTCGGGTCGGCGCGAATTCGCCTGTGGGACGTGGCGAAGCGGAGTGAAATCCGGGTGGCGGACGCCGACGGGTTGGGCGGGTTGCTCGGCACGGCGGCGGGAGCCGACGGCGCGGCGTGGGTGTTCACGACGGATCGCCTGTTCGACTGGAAGCCGGGGCAGAAGCCGGCCGAGCGGTGGACGTTCCTTCAATCCGTCACCGCGTTCGCGGCCACGCCCGACCGCCTGTTCGTCGCGTCCGCCGACGGCGTGCGAACCCTTGATGCGACCAAGCCGACCGACGCCACGCTGCTTGCCGGTTCGCCAAAAGAACTCATCGCCCTCGCCGCGAGTGCGGACGGCTCGCTGCTCGCCGGGGTCGATTCCGTTCAACGGCTGGTGCTGTGCGACGGGTCGGGCCAGAACGTGCGGATGTGGAAGCTGCCGAGCGCGGCCATCGGGCTGGCGGTGCAACCGGACGGCAAGTCGGTGGCGGAGATCGGCCGCGACGGGTTCGTGCGGGTGTGGGACGCGGGCGTGGATGCCACCAAGCCGACCGAGCGGTGGAAGGCGAAGCTGGCCCGCAGCCCGAACGCGGGGGTGGCGTACTCGCCCGACGGCAAGACGCTGGCGGTGGCGTCCATGATGAAAGTGGTGCTGTTCGACACCGAATCGGGCAAGCAGCTCGGCACCATCGACCGCAGTTGGGACGACGGCCCGTTCGTGAGCGTGGCGTGGTCGCCGGACGGCTCACTGGTGGCGGCCGGCACGCTCGGCACGAACGGCGTGGCGGTGTGGGAGCGGGCGACCGGCAGTGTGGTGAAGCGGCTGACCGGCGGGAAGGCCCCGTACTGGCAACTCACGTTCGCCGACGCCCGCACGGTGCTGGCGAGCGGGGGCGACGGCGCGGCCGTGGCGTGGGACCTCAGCGACCGCCGTGCCAAGCCCGCCCCCACCGCCGACGACCTGAGAGCGGCGTGGGACGCACTCGGCCGCGGGCCGGAAGCGTTCTGGCAGGCCGGGTGGGTGTTCGCCGATGCCGCCGACCCGTGGGCCACGTTCGCCGACGGCATGAAGGCCGCCCGCGCGGTGTTCGACGGTATTGATGCGAACGCCGCGCTGCTGGGCGACGCGAATTTCACCACCCGCGAGAAGGCGTCGAGGGCGCTGCTGGCGGCGGGCATCGCGGCGCTGCCGGCGGTGAAGGCGGTGGCGGAGAAGGGAGAGGAACCGGAGGCGAAGCGGCGGGCGGAAGACCTGCTGACGAAGCTGTCCGCCCTGGCCGACGACCCGACGAAGGCGAGCGGGATCGACGAACAAACGCGGCTGCGGGCGGCGGTGCGGATGGCCGAGCGACTGGGCGGGCCGAAGGCGGCGGGCGTGTTCGACGAGTTGGCCAAGTTCGGCGGCGACGTGGCGAAGGACGCGAACGCGGCCAAGAAGCGGTTCAAAAAGTAGGTCGTGGTCGAGCGACCGCGGAGCGGGAGCGAGGCCCGACATCAATCACGATGGCGGTTGGCCGTCGGGCCTCACGTCCCCTGCGGGGACTGTTCGACCACGACCTACGGTTCACGGCAGCACGTCGTCCACGCTCACGCTCCCCACGGCATTGCCGTCCAACTCGACCGGCACCGTCGTGCCCGCGGGGAAGTCCTGGCGGCGGCGGTAAACGGGCACCGACACCGGGCCGGTCGGGTCGGTGTACACCTCGATCTGCCGGTCCACCAGGTTCACCACCCAGTATTGCGGGATGGACACGCGGGCGTAGATGCGGCACTTGTCCACACGGTCGCGGAGCAAGCTGGAGTCCGACACTTCGATCACCAATGCAATTTCGTCGGGCCGCGGGTGGCGGGTGCGGTGCGAACGAATGTCCCCGTGGACGACCGCAAGGTCTGGCTCCGGGCGACTGTCCGGGAGGTCCGAAGTGTTTTGACAGCGGAGGATGTACCCCGGCGGGAGGAACAGGGGGATGAGGTAGTTGAGGGCCACGACGGTCGAGTCGTGCGGCGGGTTGATTGGCATTTTCAGCACCATGAAGTTTTCCAACAACTCCACCCGGTCCTCGTCAGTGAGCACACCCGCGTCGATCATCTTCTGGTACTCGGCCACGCTGAGTTTGCGGATCGCGGACATGGAAAAGAAGGTGGGAGACGGCGAGAGGCCGGAGACGGCGGACATGTCAAGTTCTCCTCAGATGGATTGGGTATACCACAGTGAACCGGCCGTGGGAACCTCACCCGCCGCCCGTCTGGGCAACTTCGGCAGTCTGTCCGGGTCGTGCCGCCGCATTCGCACCCGTTGACCCGCCCGGTCGCATTCGCCGTCCGCAAATCCCTCACCCGCGGTCGATGATGGTCGTGCGACACGTCGGCGGATCACCGCCCGACGAGTCCAGCAGGCCGCGGGGGGTCGGAGACCGACGGATCGGCTGAGCCGATCCGCCCCGGCGGTTGGCGTCATGGAGGACGACCGGCGATGGCCCGCCCGCGGCTCGCGCTGACACTCGCAACGATCCTTTGGGTCGCTGTTGGAGATCGCGCCTTCGCCCAGGCTGTGGCCCCGGCGTCCCCGTCGCCCCCCGACCCCTCCGCGGTCCTGCTCCCGCCCGTCGTGTCCGGCCCGGTTCTCGATCCCCCGTCCGACGTTCGCCCCGTCTCAACCGAGACCGCATTGCCCACCCGCGAGCCGGCCGCCCGCATCGCCCTCGACGCCACCCAGTACATGCCGGTTCGCGGCTCCGAGTACGAAGACTCTCGGCGGACGGCGCTCGCCCGCCCGCAGGCCGAGGGGAGTTCCGACGACGCCCTCGCTTACCTGACCGACGGCCACTACCGCAGCGGGAGTGACGGTCTCGCCCGCAGCCGGTGGGAGGAGGCCAGCACCCGCAAGGAGGGGTTCTTCGCCGGCCTGTGGAACAAGTGGTTCGGCAAAGAGGACGCCGGCCGCGGGGCGGCAGAGTTGACGAACGGCGGGCGAGAAGCGGGTGACGTGGAGCGGCGGTGGTTCGAGAGCGACAAGGCGTTCTGCGACTTCGTGTCGCCCCTGTCGAACCCGTTCTTCGCCGAAGACCCGCGGTCGCTCACCGAAGTCCGCGGCGTCGGCTTCTACCAGAGCATCCCCGGCGGCGACGCCTTCCGGAGTGGGCACGGCGTGTTCATCGGCGGGCAGGGGCGGTTGGCGTTCACCCAGCGGATTTCGCTCGTCGTCCACAAGCTCGGGTTCAAGTCGTTCAAGCCCGGCAGCGGGTCGCTCTTCCAGGGCGGCAACGGGCTGAGCGAGTTGTGGATCGGGCCGAAGGTGGTGGTGTACCGGAACACCGAGTTCAAGACGCTCATCAGCGTCGGCACGCAGCTCCAGATCCCCTTCGGCAGCGAGTCGGCGTTGCAGAACACCGGCCGGCTGTCGGTGGTGCCCTACGTGAGTGCGGCGCAGCGGTTACTGGCCACCGAGATCGGTACGCTCAACGGCATGGCCACGGCCGGGTACTCGTTCAGCACCAACCGCGACCGCAGCGACTTCTTCTACACCAGCGCCCACCTGGACTTCGACATCGCCAACGGCCACCGTTTCTACCCGGTGGCCGAACTGAACTGGTTCAGCTACACGACCGACGGGCGGGCACGGCCGATCACCACCGAGGGCCGCGACTTCGCCAACGTGGGGGCGGCGGCGAAGGGGAACAACCTGGTGACGTGGGCGCTCGGCCTGCGGTGGAAGAGCCTGAACGGGCGGTGGGAGCTGGGCGGCGGGTACGAGGGCCGCGCGTTCGGCCAGCTCGGGCTGTTCGACGGCCGCGTCATGCTCGACGTCATCTGGCGGTTCTGAGCCGGCGTGGGAAAGGTACAATGGACGCCACCCCCCGAGACGCACATCAATGCTCGAACTCGAACTCGACATCCCGGACAGCCGCGAGTTGCGGGTGACGCTCCCGCCGGACGCCCCGACCGGGCGGGTGAAGGTGACGCTCTCGCCGGTGGCCCCACCTCCGAACCCCCACCGCCCGACGCACCCGAAACTGGCCCGCGAGCATGCCGCCTTCGTTGCGATGCAGACCGAACTGCTTGCGACGCACCGCGGGCGGTACATCGCCATCCACGACGGGCAGGTGATCGGCGTCGGCGACTCGTCGGTGGCGGTGCTGACGGCGGCGGAGAAATCCCACCCCGGCGCGTTCCCGCTCGTTTCGCAAGTGACTGACCAGCCACGATACCGAGAACGATTGCCGTCACTCCGTGGGGTCCAGGGGTAACGTGTGACGGCCGATCACCACTACATCCTGACCCGTATCCCCGCCCCTTATCTGCCGGTGGCGGTGGGCTCCGTCACAGACGACTCAATGGTGTCCGATCTGCTCGCCCTCGTGGACAGCGGGGCGGATCGGACTCTCATTCCCGAAACCGTGATCGCCCGGCTGCGACTGACGGAACTCATGCGGCTTGAGTTCGAGGTGGGCGGCGGGGAGATCATCACCTTACCCATCTACCGCGTGAAATTGACCGTCCGCGGGTTCGGACCGCTGGTGGTCGATGTGGCCGCGTCCGACGGCGAATCCCACGTCCTCCTCGGCCGCGACGTGCTGAACGAGTACACCGTCACCCTGAACGGCCCACAGCGGCGGACTGAATTCAGCGACGAGTAGTTCCCCGCGAACCCCGACCGCCCGTCGGGGTTCTCTCGTTCCGGCCGTGGTAGAATGGCCTCGCACCGGGAGCGCTGCCATGCCGCTGCACGACTGGACCGACCGCGACAACTTCGACGGGCTGCACCACATGTGGATCGCAGAACTGGTCGTCCTCCTCCGCCACTCGCTCCCACCCCCATACCAAGTGCTGCTGGGATCCAACCCCCGGATGATTGTGGGCGGCACACGCCACAATCCGAATGTGGGGGTGGCGAACGGACATCATTCTAACGGCGAAGCGTCGGGAGCGTACCGCGAACCCGATGTCGAGGTGATGGTCGCCCCGCTCGAAGAAGACCTGACCGTACAGGTCGCCCGGAATGGTCGGCTGGTGGCCGCCATCGAACTCATTTCGCCTCGAAACAAGGACCGGCCGGACTCGCGGGACTACTACGCCAACCGCTACCTCAACTACCTGCGCGGCGGCGCGCACCTGCTGATTGTGGACGTTCACCGCCGCCCCATCGGGTTTTCGTTCCCGCAACTCATGTCGGAGAGGTTGGGCACGCCACTACCCGCCCCCCCAGCGCCGTCCGCCGTCGTATACCGCGTCGGGGAGTCCATGAAGTACGACGGCCGGCTGCTGGCGGTCTGGGCGGAGCCGCTGACCGTCGGCCAACCGCTACCGGCGGTGTCGTTGCCGCTCACAGTGCATCTGTCCGTGCCCATCGACCTGGAGGGGACGTACTCCCGCGCCGCCGAGAACTGCTACCTGGAGTGAGCCACGCACGGTACGATGGGACTGACCCACCGCAGGAGGGAGTCCGATGGACGAAGTGGTCACGCTCGACCTGCCGGAGTTCACCCCACGCACGCCGACGCCGCAACCGTTGGACGCGGAGATGCGCACTTACACCCGCCTGCTCCCGGGGTTGCTCGCGGCACACCGCGGCGAGTATGTGGCGATCCTGGGCGAGTGCGTGGTCGGGAGCGGCTCGGACTTGTTCGCCATCCTCGATCAGGCTTACGCCGACCACGGCTACCGGCCGATCCTGTGCCGTCTGGTGACAGACCAACCCCGGCCGGTGCTCCACATCCCGTCGGTGCGGGTGGTGCGAGCATGACAGCCGCGTTCCGTTAACCATACCGCGTGCCGGGGACAGACCGACCTGCCGCCGCCAACTGCTACCTGTTGTAGGGCGGGCCGAGCAGGTCCGACAGGACCGCGAGCCCCGCCGCCCACACCGATGGCACTACAGTACGCGGCGGGGCTTGTTCGCCTGACGGCGAACGGCGGCCCGCCCTACCATTCTCCCCGCGCGAACCCCGGCCGCCCGTCGGGGTTCTCTCTTTCCACGCGGGCGGTAACATACCGCGTCCGCCACCCGTCGCCGTCGGGCCGTCCACTGTAGGGGCGGGAACCCGTGGCGGCTCACGCCGAGGTCTGTCATGTCGTCGATGATCGCGCTCAAACTGCCCGACGGTTCGATTCGTGAAGTGCCCGCCGGCACCCGCCCGCGAGAAGTGGCCGAAAGCATCGGCAAACGTCTGGCACAAGCCGCCGTCGCCGCGAAGCTGAACGGCGAGATCGTGGACTTGGAGAGAGAAATCACTCCGGACGTTGACGCTCCCGACTCTCCCGTGGCATTCGAACTGCTCACCGACAAGAGCAAGGAAGCCATCGGCGTGCTGCGGCACAGTACCGCCCACATCATGGCGCGGGCGGTCATGCGGCTGTTCCCCGGCACCCAACTGGCGTTCGGCCCGGTGAAAGACGACGTCTTCTACTACGACGTTGACAACCCCACCCGCATCACCGAGGCCGACTTCCCCCGCATCGAAGAGGAGATGCGAAAGATCGTGAAGCTGGCCGAGCCGTTCGAGCGGTTCGAACGCTCCCGCGAGGAAGGCAAGGCGCTCGTGCTCGACATGAAGCAGAAGCTGAAGGGCGAGCACATCGACGAGGGGCTGAAAGAGGAACCGACCGTCAGCTTCTACCGCCAGGGCGAGTTCATCGACCTGTGCAGCGGGCCGCACATCCCGCACGCCGGCAAGGTGGGGGCGTTCAAGCTGCTGAGCATCGCCGGGGCGTACTGGAGGAACGACGCCAAGCGGGAAGTGTTGCAGCGGCTGTACGGCACCGCGTTTTTCGAGCAGAAGCAGCTCGACGAGTACCTGAAGCAATTCGAGGAGGCCAAGAAGCGGGACCACCGCGTACTCGGCAAGCAGCTCAAGCTGTTCACCATCTCGCAAATCGCCGGGCAGGGGATGATCCTCTGGATGCCGAAGGGGGCGACCCTGCGGCACGAGTTGGAGCAGTTCATCCGCGCCGAACTGGTGAAGCGGAACTACTCCCCCGTGTACACCCCGCACATCGGCAACCTGAACCTGTACCGCACCAGCGGGCACTTCCCGTACTACGCCGACGCCCAGTTCCCGCCCATGTACTTCAACCCGGTGGTGGCCACCGTGGACACCTGGCACGTGCTGCTGGAGAAGAAGCACCTGAGCGCCGAGCGGGAGAAGGCGTTCCTGGCCGTCATCGAGAGCGTGAGCAACGGCGACTTCCCGAGCGGTGAGGACGAGTTCCCCCGCTACACCTGGGGCGCGATCAAGCTCGACGCACGAGCGCTGCTGAACGACTACAAGGCGGCGATCGACGACGCGGCGAAGCTGGCCTGCCTGAAGGACTGGATGGCCGGGCAGGAAGGCTACCTGCTCAAGCCGATGAACTGCCCGCACCACATCCAGATTTACAAGGCGACCCCGAAGAGCTACCGCGACCTGCCGCTGAAGCTGGCCGAGTTCGGCACCGTGTACCGCTACGAGCAGAGCGGCGAGCTCGGCGGCATGACCCGCGTGCGGGGCTTCACCCAGGACGACGCCCACCTGTTCGTCACCCCCGATCAGGTGGAAGCCGAGCTTCGCAGTGAGATCGATCTGGTCCTGTACATCCTGCGGCTGCTCAACCTGACCGAGTACCGCGTGCGGGTGAGCGTCCGCGACCCGGAGAGCAGCAAGTACGTCGGCGACCCGGCCGACTGGGAGAAGGCCGAGGCCACCCTGAAGGCCATCGTGGAGAGCACCCCCGGCCTGAACTTCACCATCGGCGTGGGCGAGGCGGCGTTCTACGGGCCGAAGATCGACTTCATCGTGAAGGACTGCATCGGCCGCGAGTGGCAGCTCGGCACCGTGCAACTCGACTACAACCTGCCGAAGCGGTTCGAGCTGGAGTACACCGGCTCGGACAACGCCACCCACCGGCCGGTCATGCTGCACCGCGCGCCGTTCGGCAGCCTGGAGCGGTTCTGCGGCATCCTCCTCGAGCACTTCGCCGGCGCGTTCCCGCTCTGGCTCGCCCCGGAGCAGGCCCGCGTGCTCACCATCAGCGAGAAGAGCGGCGAGTACGGCCGGCAGGTGGAGGCGGCCTTGAAGGCGGCCGGCCTCCGCGTGACCGGCGACTACCGGAGCGAGAAGGTGGGCGGCAAGGTGGCGGTCGGCAGCCAGGAGAAGGTGCCGTACCTGCTGGTGGTGGGCGAGAAGGACGCGGCGGCCGGCACCGTCAGCGTGCGGGACGAGAGTATCGAAGACCAGAAGAAGCGGGACCTGGGGCCGAAGCCGCTCGCCGAGGTGATCGCGCTGCTGAAAGACGAGATCGCCGCGAAGACCGTGCGGAACGTGAGCACCGCCACCGCGAATCTGACCGGCGGCGGCGGCGCGAAGTTCGAGGGGTGATGGGTGGCAGCGGGAACGCAGTGACCGGGTGGCGAGGGGGACGGGCGGTTTGCCGTCAACCTGCTTCGCCCTGAATGGGCGGGTTCTGTCCGCCCCGGGCGAGCGCGGGGTGCGCGCGCAGCCCTGGGAACACGCCCAGGGCTACCGCACTATGTTTCGTCGTTGAGCGGGGGGATTCCTTGCAGCACTTGCAGCAGGAAGCCGTCGTCCCACCCGGCCATCCGCCGCTTCGTCTTGCCGCTCACCTTGCCAGGCGCGCGGCGGGTGAGCGACACCGCCACCTTCCGCACCATCGCCAGGTTGGCCCCGGCGTGCCCGGCCCGCACCCGGCTGTCGTCCTCCCCGTACACCACGTCCAGCACCCAG
>JANNQE010000517.1:0-3866 GCA_031441625.1 Planctomycetia bacterium | reverse complement strand
GGAGCGAGCCGCAGGCGAGCGCAGGCCTGGGAACGCTCGCCAAAGGAGCATCCGCCCTGACGGGGCGGGTTCACCTGCGAATCCGCCCCGTCAGGGCGGGGTGGTCGGGGCTGCCGTGACCCAGGCCTCCACTCGCCTTCGGCTCGCTCCGACCTGGGCTGACAGAACCCGCCCCGTTGGGGCGGTCGGCAGTGCCCGCGGCCCACTGGCATTGCCAACCTGAAGGTCAGTAACATCTGCCGCCGCTCCGCGGCGGCTGGCTGGTCTGCCGATCTGCTGACGGAAAGAACTCGGTGTGTCCTTCCACCGCGACGAATCGATTCCCCCAACGGCCAACATGCCCCCCACACAACCGACCCCGACCGACTGGCTGGTGCGGCTGTCCGCCGACCCGACCCCGCGGCCCGTACCCACGCCGGCGGCGGTGTTGGACGGATTGCGCGAGGGCGAGTGGGAGACGACGGACGAGGTCCGCGGGCCGGGCGAGCGGTTGTGGGTGCCGATTGAAGAGCACCCGGCGTTCGCCGACGCCGTGGCCGAGATGGGGCCGCCCCCCCCGGAGGCGGCCGACGAGACCACCCTGGACATGAACCCGCTCATCGACGTGGCCCTGGTGCTCCTCATCTTCTTCATCATCACCGCCACCGTCGCCACCCTCCGCCGCACCATCGCACTCCCCCCGCCGCAAAGCCCGGAGAGCGGCGCGCCCAAAGAGGAGCAACTGCAAGACCGCACGTTCACCGTGACGGTGACGCTCGACGAGCGGAAACTGCCGGTGGTGAAGGTGTCCACCAGCGGCGGCGCGGAGCGGGTGATCGCCTACGAGGACATCGTGAAGGAGTTGACGGACGTGGTGAGGTCCACCGGGCGGAAGGAGATGATCCTGAAGATGGCGAACGACGTGGTGTTCGACGTGTTCGTGCAGATCAACAGCGCCGCCACCCAAGCCGGCGTGACCAACCTGCACCTGCCCGACAAGTGACGGGGGCGAAGGTCGCAGGTCCGTCGCGGGACCGAGTGATGGGAAACCCGGTCACCGCGACGGGCCTGCGACGCTCCCCGCCCGCCTAATCGGTCAACCTCTTACTCCTGAGCGTGTGCAGGTAGTGCTGGGCGAAGCGGTGGGCCTCGTCGCGGACGTACTGCAACAGCCGTAGCGCCGCCGAGTGGCGGCTCAGCTTGATGCTCTCCGACTCCCCCGGCCGGAAGATTTCTTCCTCCTGCTTCGCCAGCGAGATGACCGTCGGCGGGGTGATGCCGAGCGCGCGGAAGGCGTCGAGCGCCGCGTTCAGTTGGCCCTTCCCGCCGTCGATGAGCAGGATGTCGGGGAACACGCCCTCGTCGTCGTGCAGCCGCTTGAACCGCCGCGTGATGACCTCCCGCATCGACGCGAAGTCGTCCACCCCCTCCACGCTCTTGATCCTGAACTTGCGGTAGCCGTCCTTGAACGGCAGGCCGTCGATGAACGACACGAGCGACGCCACCGTGTCCTCCCCGCTCAGGTGGGCGATGTCGAACCCCTCGATGCTCCGCGGCGTCTTCTCAAGTCCGAGCACCTTCCTCAGCCCGATCAGCCCCTTCTTCGGGTCGATGTGGAACACCTCGGGTTGCACGTGCTTGTCCTGGTCGCCCCGTAGTTCCAGCTTCTTCAGCGATGCCATCTCGTCGCGGATGCGGCCGGCCTTCTCGAACAGCATGGCCCCGCTCGCCTCCTTCATCTCGGCTTCCATGCGGGCGAACAGCTTGGCCGTGCGGCCTTCCAGGATCATGATGAGCTTGCGGATCTGCTTGCGGTAGTCGTCGCGGCTCACCCGCAGGTTGCACGGGGCGGTACACTGGCGGATGCTGTGCAGCAGGCACGGGCGGAACCACCGCCAGCGGGTCTCTTCGGACTTGATGTCGAGCGCGCAGGTGCGGAACTTGAGCACCTTTTGCAGCACGTTGACGGCGTCCTTCAGCTTCGCCTTGCTCAGGAACGGGCCGTACAGTCGCACCCCGCGGCGGCGGGGCGTGCGGGTGATCTCCACCCGCGGGAACTCCTCACGGGTCCGCACCTGGATGTACGGGAAGCTCTTGCCGTCCTTCAGGTCGCGGTTGAACTTCGGGCGGATGTCCTTGATCAGCCGGGCCTCGCGGAGCAGGGCGTCCACTTCGGTGTCGCACGGGATGTAGTCGATGTCGGCGATGTGCTTCACCAGCTCGCACGTCCGCGGGTCGGTGGCGGCTTCTTTGTGGAAGTACGACCCGGCCCGCGCGCGGAGCACCTTCGCCTTGCCCACGTAGATGACCGTGCCGGCGGCGTCCTTCATCAGGTAGATGCCCGGCGTGAGCGGGAACGTCTTCACCTTCTCGGCGGGCGGGAGTGCGGGGTCGGCCATTCCGGATGTCCTGTGTGTTCGGAACCCATTTTAGACGAAGCGCGAACCGATTGACCGGCCGTCAATCCGGTTCTAGCTTTGTCCGGCTCTCGGACACCGCCCACCCATGCCCACACTCAAGCTGCCGCCCGCCCCCACCGACACCGCCGCCCCCGGCCTCACCCGCCGGCGGGTGTGGCAAGCGCCGGTCGTCCGCTCGCACGCCCTGCTCGCCCTCACCGCGTCCCGGTTGTACCTGGCCCCGGCGAACGTCACGGTGCCGGCGGGGGCGGCCGAGGCCATCGTGAACGGGGCCGACCTGTCGACCGCGTTCGGCCCGCTCGCCACCGTCATCGACCTGCCGGCCGTCCGCCGGGTGGCGCACGACCTCGTCACGAACACGCTCACCATCGAGTACCGCCCGACGCTCGCCACCCGCTCCGGCAGCATCCCCACCGGACAGGTGGTGATTCAGTTCGAGACGCACGAGGCGGCCGACGAGGTGTTCACGAAGCTGTGGCGGCGGATCGCCGACCGCGTGAAGCTGGTGCAAGACCGCCGGCCGACGTGGGCCTTGATCCGCACCCCACTCGCGGCCATCGGCGGGGTGCTCGCGGCGGTGATCGCGCTGGCGGTCGTGTCGGTCGCGCTGGCCGACGGCGGGCACCCGGCGACCGGCGGGTTGGCCCTCGACTGGCGGTGGGTGTGCGGCGTCGGCGGGGCGGTGCTGGCCGGCCTGCAAGTGTGGCTGTACCGCCGCTGGACGACCCCGCCGAAGAAGCTGGAGCTGCGCCCGATCAGTTGACGTGGTAGGTGCCGCCTGCCGGGCGGCACTCCGAGTCCGGCCCGGCAGGCCGGACCTACCCAACCGCCCCCGAGACGCTTCATGACCGCCGACGACGTTCACGAAATCCTGGACAAGCTGTCCATCGACGACCTGCCGAAGACGGTGCTCGTCCTCAAGCACGGGGCGGCCGTCACCATCGACGCCATCGCCCGCCGGGAGGCCGAGTACCTGGTCCTCCGCGGGCGGGAGAACGGTACCACCGACGAGGGGCGGGCGCTGTTCGTGCCCTACGAAGAGATCTTGTACATGAAGGTGGACCGGCCCGTGCGGATCGAAGACCTGAAGCGGCTGTACGGCGAGACGGTGACGGTGAAGGCGTCGGTGCTGGACGAGCCGAAGGCGGAGGCGACGACGGCGGCCACACCCGCACCGGCCGCGGCGATGGACCCGGCCGGCATCGCCAAACACAACCTGCTCGCCCGCATCCGCGCGGCCAAGACCGCCGCGGGCGCGGGGGCGTGAGTTGGTCCCCCTCTCCCCCAGTGGAGAGGGGGACAAAACGCCGTCGTTCATTTCCAGCCGCCGCGGGAACAGCTTCGCCAACTCCGCGCTGTGCGTCACCACCACCAGCATCGTGTTGTGCTGCTCGTGCAACTCCAGCAACAGCTTCCCCACGCCCTCGGCGTTCGTGCGGTCCAGGTTGCCCGTCGGCTCGTCGGCCA
>JANNQE010000516.1:0-2520 GCA_031441625.1 Planctomycetia bacterium | reverse complement strand
GTGCGAACCTGGGCCGCTATCGGAAGGCGACCCGGGGACCGAAGAAACCGAAGCCGCCCCGCACCCGGTTCCCCGACGCCAACCACATCTCCACCTCACGGCTGCTCAAAGGTGAACAAACGTGATGTGTGGAGAGGGATGCTTCTTCCACCCCAGTCCAGAGGTCGGAGTCGAGCAGGTCGGACGCCGATTTCTTCGACGCCTTCACCTCCTCCAGTTTCTTCGCCCACACCTGTTTGAACAGTTCGCGGGGGTCGAGGACCGGGTCCGGCCCGCCGTGGCGGCCGTCGAAGCGAACCTTCCGGGGGGCGAGGGCGAACGGACTTTCTTCCGCCTGGGTCGTTGCCTCCAGCAGATGTTCCGCCCGTGGGTGTCGGTCTGGGCCTCCGCCACTCCGGGATCGAACCCTCACCGTGCCGGTTACCAGCGGTACGATCTCCTCCCGGAGGCCTACCGCTTGCTCGACACGGCCGGGGCAGCCACCGGCCTGCACTTCCCCCGCGTGCCCGTCGACCGGTTTGTCACGGTCGATCACCTACAACCCCTCATCGACACCATCCTCGCCCGCCTGCCGGAGGGCCTGCTCACCCTCGCCTCGCCCCCGGTCGGCGACGGGGGTGCAGCGGTCCCGTTGCCTCAGGTGGCGGAGCCGGCCGTCGGCGTGACGGTGCCGGCCAAGACGGTGGAATCGTCTGCCCTGAGCGTGCCGCGGTTGGCCGCGGGCGAGTCGTTCGCGGTATTATCGGCGCTCAAGGAGCGACTCGACCCGGAAGACACCTACATCGGGCAGAGCCTGGCCATCCTGCGGCTGTTCCGGCAGATCGAGGACCTGAACCTCCAGTCGGATCTGCCGGTCACCCTGCTCGGCCCGTCGCGGTCGTGGAAGACCTGCCTGGCCGGGGTGATTAATCGCGCTTCCAGCCGGAGCGACAAACCGTTCCTTCACCTCAACGCCATCGAGCTGACCGGCGGGGACCCCAACCTCTTCCGCGAGAAGTGGACCGGGTATGGGAAGAAATCCGGGGTGAATGGCAGAAAGGCGAGCGACACCGAACTCGGGTGGTTGCAGACGACAGCGGGTGGCACCATCTTTGTCGACGAACTGCACTCGATCGACCGCCTTACGGTGGACTACCTGCGGACTCTGATGGGGCGGGACGAGACCATGCTCAGGCCCGCCTCGGGCCAAGGGGAGGCATTCGTGCCGGACGTCCGCCTCCTGTTCGCACCGTTCCGGGACATCGCGGTGCTGAAAGACGAGTGTGTCCTGCCCGAAGATTTCGTCCGCCGGCTGGGCGGCCGCTACCTGACGGTGCCCTCGCTCAACGACCGCAGGGAAGATATTCCCTTGTTCGTCGAGAGTCGCCGAGAAGGCCGCCGGCCGGACGAGCGATTCCAGCTCGCCCTGTTGCAGCACGACTGGGGTGCCCTGGAGGTGGACGGGCTGTTGACAGCGATCCGGACTGCGGTGAGTCGAACGCCGGAGGGTCAGCCGCTCACCGTCGATTCCAGGGAAATTGCATGAGATTGCCTACGATTTCATGCTGTTCATTCGTTTGCGGCCGGGCCTGAGCATCGCTCGCTGCTCCCACATTTCTGGTCTCACACCCCCTGGCGCATTCGCGGGTCGGGTTCGACAATGTCCCGCTCCACACACCCGGAGCGTTGTCATGGCCACTCCGCGACCGCTGGCGGACTCCTTCGCCGAACTCCGTGACCCGCGCGTCCCACTCAAGTGCGTCCACAACTTCATGGACATCATCCTGATCGTCGTCTGCGCCACCATCGGCGGGGCCGACGACTTCGTCCGCGTGGCTCAGTTCGCCAAAGCCAAGGAGGAGTGGTTCCGCACCCGGCTCGGGCTCCAACGCAAGAACGGTATTCCGTCCCACGACACCCTCAACCGCGTCTTCGCCATCATCCCTCCGACCCAGTTCCAGAAGTGCTTCCTCGGGTGGGTCGAGTCGATGTCCGACCGCCTCAAGCTCAAGCAAATCCCGATCGACGGGAAGGCCATGCGGGGGTCCAAGCGCAAGACCTCGGCGGGCGCTCGGACGGTGCAGATCGTCAGCGCGTGGTCGTCGGAGAACGGTGTCACGCTGGCCCAGGTCCGCACCGACGAGAAATCCAACGAGATCACGGCGATCCCGGAATTGCTTGATTTGCTCGACATTTCCAAGGCGCTGGTGAGTCTCGACGCGGCGGGGTGTCAGAAGGCCATCGCCACGCAGATCGTGGCGGGTCGCGGTGACTCCCTGTTGGCGGTCAAGGAGAACCAACCCCGGCTCTTCGAGGACATCAAGGCCCTGGTTCGAGAGGCGTTGGAGACGGACTTCGCGGGGCTGAGCCGGCACCAGACCGACGAGCACTCCCACGGGCGCGAGGAACTCCGGTTCTGCGTCGTGCTGACGAACCTGGAGGCCATCCGGGACCGCGCGCTGTGGACGGGTTTGAAGTCGGTGGTGTGTGTGGTGAGTCGGCGGAAGGTGAAGGGGAAGACAGAAAGCAGTGAGGTGCGGT
>JANNQE010000515.1:0-2906 GCA_031441625.1 Planctomycetia bacterium | reverse complement strand
CGAGAGCGGGTTCGGATCCCGCTCTCGGCGAGAGCGGGCCACCCTACAGGATCGCCACCATGTTCCCCACCCGCACCACCGTCGACGACCTGAAGCGCACCTGGACGGACAAGCTCGTCCGCGTTCGCCCCGGCGCTCGCCCGGAATTGCTCCGCTTCGAGGGGCGGGTGGGCCGCGTCGTGACGGTGAACTACGGCGGGCGGGCGGTGGTCGATTTCGCCGACGGCGCGTGGTACGACATCCCCGACTTCGCGGCCGTGCTGGAAGACGTGACCGGCGACGACGCGAAGAAGTACGACGCCACCGCCAACAGCGCCCAGAAGCTGCCCGGCCGCCAGGGGTGAGGTACAATTCACCGGAATCGACCGAGGGCGTGCAATGAGTACCGTGAAGTACGTCCACTGGCAGGAAGACGGCGGCTGGCTCGGCTACCTGCAAGACTACCCCGACTACTGGACGCAGGGCGACACCCTCGACGACCTACTCGACCACCTCCGCGAGTTGTACTTCGACCTGACTGGCGGACACATCCCCGGTGCCCGCAAGGTGGGCGAGTTGGTGCTGTCGTGAAGCGGCTCGACCTGATTCGGGCGCTCGAAGCGGCGGGGTGCGTGCTGGTGCGGCACGGCGGGAAACACGACTGGTATCGCAACCCGGCGACGGGCGTGTCGCAACCCGTGCCCCGCCACCGCGAGATCAAGGAGCCGCTCGCCCGCCGCATCATCCGCCTGTTGAGCAACCCGGCCGACGGGGAAGGCGATCAGCCGGAGGAGGAGGAACCGGCCGGCGACTGAACCCGCCGACCGCCTTCCACAGACCGCGCCGGCGCTCGGCGCTCGGGTGCGGCACGTCGAACACCGCCGGCAGTCGCCCCTACTTGCCGCCCCGCACGCTGAACTTCCGCACCTCGAACGTGGCGTCCTTGGCCGTGTCCTGGTTGTGGAACTCGAACCGAGCCGACTTGATCTTGGACGTGTCGAACTCCACCACCTCCGTCTTCCACTCGCCACCGGTCGGCGGCAGGGGGCGGACGATGTTCTCCTGCACCCCCACCTCCCGCACCCGCAGGTCGAGCTTCTTGTCCGCCACCGTGCTGCGGTACTCGACCGCCACCGTCACCGCGGGCACCTTCATGTCGAGCTTCTGCACCGGGGCGAACAGGATCGCCGACCCCTTCTCGGCCTGCGCGCCCAGGCCGTCGGCGGTGGCGAACGCCCGCACCTTGTTGCCCGCGGCCCACGTGGTCGCCGACCACCCGTCCGGGAAGCTGCCGCCGCCGGTCTTCGCCTCGCTCACCTTGCCCGCGTCGTTCGACAGCACCACCTCGAACGGCGTCAGGCCGGTCAGGTCGGCGGTGTAAATCGGCCTGCCGGTCAGAGTGGTCGGTGTGGTCGGTGTGGTCGCCGGAGTCGTCGGCTTCGTGGTCGGCGTGGCCTGTGTGGGCTGTGTCGGCGTGGTCGGGTCCGTCGGCCGTGGGGCCGGTTGCGTGGTCGGCGGGGTCGGCGATTTCGTCATCATCGCCACCGCCACCGCGATCCCGCCGGCCACGAGCGCCATCACCACCGCCACCAGCACCGCCCACACCCACACGGGCACGCCCTTCTTCGGCTCCGGGTCGTCCGGCTCGGGGTCGTCGGGCCGCATGGCCTCGCGGCTCAGGCGGTTGTGCGCCGCCAGCGTGCCCGACACGCCGGCCATCAGCTTCGGCGAGTGCTCCAGCCACGGCTTGAGCGCCAGAATCACGTCGGTCGGGGTGTCGTACCGTGCGTTTCGCTCCTTCGCCGTCATGCGGTGGATCACGTCAGCCAGGGTGGGCGGGAAGTTTGGCACCACCTCGTCGAGCAGCGGCAGTTGGGCCAACTTCTGCTTCACCAGCTTGCCGGCCGTGCTGCCTTCGAACGGCGGGCGGCCGGTCACGAGGTAGTAGAAGGTGAGGCCGAGGCAGTAGATGTCCGCGCGGATGTCGATGTCCGGGTCGCTCGTCACCTGCTCGGGGGAGATGTAGTCGGCCGTGCCGACCACCGCGCCGGGGTCCAGGGCCACCGTCAGGATGCCCTCGGGGCCGACCGGCCGGGCGAGGCCCATGTCCAGGATCTTCACCCCCCCTTCGGGCGTGAGGATCAGGTTGGCCGGCTTGATGTCGCGGTGGATGAACCCCTTCTCGTGCGCGTGCTGCAACCCGGACGCCGCCTGCGCGACGTACTGGGCGGCCCGCGTGTACGGCATCGGCCCGCCGGCCTTCACCAGTTGCTCGAGCGTCTTCCCCTCGACGAACTCCATCACGAGGTACCACACGTCCTCGTCGCGGGCCACGTCGTACAGCTTGACCACGTTCGGGTGGTCGAGCGCCGCGGCCGTGCGGGCCTCGCGCAGAAACCGCTGACGGGACAACTGGTCGGCGGCGATGCTCGGCGGCAGCACCTTGACCGCCGCCTTGCGGCCGAGCGTGGCGTGAACGGCCAGGTACACGGTGCCCATCCCGCCCTGGCCGATCTGGTCGCGGATGACGTAGTCGCCCAGCTTGAACCCGCGGGTGCGGCCGGCCAGGATCATGCGGGCCTGGAACGTAGTGAGCAGCTTGCGGCGGACCAGCTCGCCGGCCGCTTTGTCGGGCGGGTCGGGCAGGTCGTCGGGCAAGTCGGCCACCAGCCCGGTGCGGCGGACGAGGGCGACGAACTCGGCGGTGGTGGCGGGGGGCGGGGTGGGCACGCGAACCTCAAAGTCGGCGACGGCCGCGGGGGATGTGACCGCTCGGTCTGTGGGAATTGTAGTGCGGAAACGTGGGGGAGTGTGGAGAAGAGACCTCACCCCCCGTCCCCCTCTCCCAGGGGCGGGGGGGGGTTCAAGGCGTCGACGCTCCGGGCGGGTTGGCGCTGGCACTGGACCGGTAGCCGGGTGTACACCCC
>JANNQE010000514.1:0-1545 GCA_031441625.1 Planctomycetia bacterium | reverse complement strand
CTACCTCAACACCTCCAGAACGAACTGCGACCACGTCTCGAACTCGTCAGTCAACGCCAGCAACTCTGCCACGGTCGCAAATCCACCGTTGGCAATCGCCGCTTCGCGTGCCGTGACGCTCGGCTCGTCCAACTCGAAGACGTGAACCACACCCAGATGGACCGCCCCGACCGGCGTGCGGTTGTCGTTGATGAACCCGATCAGGCCGCCGGGGGTGTAGCCGCCGATCAACACCTCCTCGTGTAACTCCCGCAACATGCCAGCGGTGTAGGCATCCCCTTCGCCCGTCGCATCAGTGTCGGCGATGTGCCCGCCGATGCCGACCGACCGCATCGCGTGCAGCCGCGTTTCCGTTCCGCTACCCCCACGGCGATAGTGGAACACCCGGTTGCCGCACCGCAGCACCACATACGGTATGAGTTGCTTGAAGCTCGGATCGGTCTCGACTTCTGATCGCGGGCGGAAGGTGTATCCGATCGGGTCAAGCAGCACGCGAGCGAACGCGGGATCGGCCGGGCGGAAGCCGTGGAAGCTGCCGGCAGTGTCGAGTTGCGACCGCGGGATGCACAGCACCCGCTCGGACGTGGGCATGGGGGACTCCGCAACCGGATAGGGTGGCCGGCTCTCGCCGAGAGCCGGGTCGAATGCCGCCCTCGGCGAGAGCGGCCCACCCTGTCACCAGAACAGTTTGCTCACGAGCAATCCGAACATCATGAGTAGGGCAAGGGCGATGGCGAGCTTGAGCGTGTCGCCGCTCGACCGGCGGGCGAACAGGCGGCCGATGTCTGCCTGATTCTCCGTCTCCGCGGCGAGCTGAAGTGCGAGTTCGTACCGGCCTTCGGGCACGTCGCGGCAGTTCTCTTCAGTCAAGGTGCCGAACGGCAGTTTGTCGGGCGGGTTCGGACTGAAGCTCAGGTGGAAACGCCGGTCCGCGCCGAACGCGAACGTGGCCACGGCCAGTTGGTCCCGCGTGCTGAACGGCAGCAACTTCCAGATGCGGCGAAGCACGGCGGTGTCGGGCGACTCCGATTTCAAGATGACTCGCGCGCCGTCGATCAAGGCTTGCGTGGCACCGAGCAACAGTGGGCCGTCGTGGTGCAGGATGGCAGCGACCTCCGCGACTTTCCGAGCGGGAGTCGGGTCGGGCGTCCAACTGAGGCGCGGGAGGGAATGGCGGGCCGACCAGATCGGCGGGAAGGCGTCGCCCACCGCGAACGGGTCGGAGATGGCGTGGTACAGCTTGCGGTTCAACACCAGCACGCGGAAGGCGAGTCCGCCCGCGTGGTCGGCAAACTGTACGACGGCGGTGTGCTTCGGGGAGAACGGCAACACAGCGACCGCCAGCGGCACGGACACACCCTCCGGCCGCGGGCCGAACGCTGCGACCAGTTCAACGGTCGCCTCTTCACTCCACACCTGGAAGTCGACCGACCGCGCGACGAACCGCACGCCGGACGAGTCGGCGACGAGCAAGGCGTTCGGGATGGTCAGATCAATCGGCATGAGGGAACTCGCGGACGGTGCTGCCGGGAGCGCGGGCGTCCC
>JANNQE010000513.1:0-3912 GCA_031441625.1 Planctomycetia bacterium | reverse complement strand
CAGCTCACCGAACTAACGTACGACGGTTGCAAATCCGGCATGTCCATAACCCCACGCTGGAACATATTCTTAAATCCAACCGTTAACGGGAAGGGTACCTTGAGCAAAATAAATCCACTAAAGAAATGCTGTATCCCTTGCACGCGACCGTTCGCGGAGCGAACGGCGACTTTCCCGACCCAGGCGACGCATCCGCCCCATCCCCCTGCCCTGCTGCCCCGTCGGAATTCTGGTAACTCCGGGTAACGCGGATTTGACGACGGGTGTGCGTTCCGAGTAGACTCTTATCAGGCTGTGAACCCCTCCCGCACGGCCGCACGCGATCTGTCCCCCATCCACCCACGCAAAATAGGGGCGGGGAATGCAGGGAATCCGCAACGTCATTCGGGCCGTCGTCGCCGCCGCCGTGCTGTGCGGCGCGGCCCCCCCCGTGCGGGCCGAAGACGCCCCGCGGGCCAAGAAGCCGCCGGTGGACGTGGAGAGAGTGCTCTCCGACGCGGCCGGAGCCGAGGCCGACGGCAAGTTCGACGAAGCACTCCGGCACTACCTGCGGGCGTTCACCGCCGGCCGCACCGACCCCGACACCCGCGAGCACATCCGCACCTGCTTCCGCCACGTCGCCCAGTCCGAACGCCACCGCGACCCGGCCTTCCAGAAGTTCGTCGCGTCCATGCCCGCCACCGACGCCCTCACCCTGTACGGCGAGGTGGTGGAGAAGCTGCACAAGACCTATGCCGACCGCACCAGGGCGACCGTCGAGCGGCTCTTCTCCGCCGGGTTGGATGAACTGTCCGCCGCACTCGACACGCCCGCCTTCCGCGCCGAACACCTGAAGGGCACCGACGACGCCAAGATCGCCGACTTCCGCACGCAACTGCGGGACACGTGGCAGGCGAAGCCGCCGTCCACCCCGCGGGAGGCCGCGCAAGCCGCCCGTGCGGTGGTGGCCGCCGCGAACAAGACGCTCGGCCTGAAGAGCGGGGCGGCGGTGGTGTTCGAGCTGCTGTGCGGGGCCTGCACCGGGCTGGACGAGTACTCCACCTACGTGCCGCCGGGCGGGGCGGAGCAGTCGCCGCTGAACGAACTGGCCGGGTACGGCCTGCTGGTGAAGGCCGACAAGCACGGGCTGGTGGTGGAGGTGGTGCTGCCGCACTCGTGGGCGGCGCTGCACACCAAGCTCCGCAAGGGCGACCGCATTCTGAAAGTGAACGGCAAGTCGGTGGCCGGCGTGACGCCGGCGGCGGTGGCCGAGGCGATGCGGGCGGCCGAGACCCGCGGGCACCTGATCGAGTTCAACTCGACCGAAGACGCCGCCAGCGTGCTGCTGCCCACCCCAGTGCCGACCGTGTACGGGGCCGAACTGATCGACATGAAAGAGGGGGTCGGCTTCCTGCGCCTCGCCGCGTTCAAGGACCGCACCCCGCAGGAGTTCGACGAGGCCGTCATGGAGCTGAAGGCCCGCGGCATGAAGGCGCTCGTCATCGACATCCGCGGCAACTCCGGCGGGCTGTTCGCGTCGGCCGTCGACATCGCCAAGCGGCTGCTCCCCGGCGGGCCGGTGGCCACCACCGACGGGCAGGATTCCCGCTTCGCCAACCGCGTCTTCTCGTCCGATTCCGGCATGGCCGCCCACGACTTCCCGGTCGTGCTGCTCATCGACACCAAGACCATGTCGGCCGCCGAGATCCTGGCCGCCAGCCTGAAGGACAACCAGCGGGCCACGCTCGTCGGGTTGCCCACGTTCGGCAAGGGGCTGATCCAGGCCGGCCTGCGGCTGCAATCGCTCGACGGCAGCGGCGACGACCGCGGGGCCAAGTCGGGGCTGCTCATCCTGTCGGTGGCGACGGCCAGCGGCCCGCTCAGCGGGCTGATTCACGGCCGCGGGGTCAGCCCGCACGTGACCGAAGCGGACGCCGACCGGCAGTTGTCGGTCGCGGTGGAAAAGGCGATGGAACTGCTCGCCGGCGGGCCGGTCATGCCGCCCGGCACGATGCCGCTGATGCCGCCGCTCGTGCGGCGGTAGTGGGAATCAACCGCACGCCGCGGAGCGGCGACCGAAGTTAGCCAGGGGTGGAGGAACGAGCCGTAGGCGAGTGACGCAACCCCTGGACGCGCCCACAAAACAGGGACAAGCCCCGGAGGGGCGACAGATGTGATTTTCTGTCGCCCCTCCGGGGCTTGTTCGTTTTTTCGCATTGGTTGGGTCCAGGGGTTGCGCTCGCTTCGCTCCCGCTACCCCTGGCTAACATCGGTCGCCGCTCCGCGGCGAGGAGCTGGCCTTCAGATCGCGTGCCACTGAACACTCACGGCCGGCATTCGTGTGGCACGGAACACTTCACAGGCGGCTGCTGTACTTCTTCTTGAACTTGCCGAACACGGCCTTCTTCGGCTCGGCCGTTTGCTCCTGTTCGGTCGGCTTCACCACCGGCAGGTCGGGGTCGTCCACGTGCCGGCGTTGCTTCCGGGCGGCCGACTCGAACCCGTCGATGCGGTCTTCCTCGATCAGCTTGTTGATGGTGACCTCGATCTCGGTCAGGTGGTCGCCCTCTTCGGGCAGCACGAACGAGATGGCCACGCCGTCCTTGCCGATCCGCCCGGTGCGGCCGATGCGGTGGACGTAGTTCTCGATGTCCGCCGGCAGGTCGTAGTTGATGACGTGCGTGATGCCCGTGACGTCGATCCCGCGGCTGGCCACGTCGGTGGCGATCATGATCTCCACCTTGCCTGAGCGGAACCCGGCCATGATCAGTTCGCGGTGCTTCTGCGGCAGGTCGCCGTGGATGGCGTAGGCCGCCTGGTAGTGCGGCTTCAGCCGCCGCAGTAGCGAGTCCGCCCACACCTTCCGCTCGACGAAGATGAGGCACTGCTTCGGCCGCTCGCGCTCGAGTACCTTCAGCAGCAGGTCGAACTTCTTCTCCTTCTCCACCGTGATGTAGGTCTGGCGGATCTTGTCCACCGTCATGTGGGTGGGCGACAGGTTCAGGTGCAGCGGGTCGGTCATGTAGCGGGTGGTCAGCCGCTTGATCTCGTCCGGCACGGTGGCGCTCATCAGGAGCGTCTGCCGCTGTTGCGGGCACCGCTTCAGGATGCGCTCGATGTCCGGGCGGAAGCCGATGTCGAGCATCCGGTCGGCTTCGTCCAGCACGACGTACTTCACGTGGTCCAGCGACATCGACCCGCGCTGCAGGTGGTCGAGCATCCGCCCCGGCGTGCCGACGACCAAATCACACCCGTTCCGCAGGCCGTCCAGTTGCTTCTGCATGCCGGTGCCGCCGTACACCGCCACCGTGCGGAACCGCCCGCTCGGGGCCAGTTTCTCGGCCTCGATCGACACTTGCAGGGCCAGTTCGCGGGTGGGCAGCATGATGAGGCCGATGGGGCCTTTCAGCTTGTGCGGCCGCCAGCGGTTCATGAACGGCACGAGGAACGCGCACGTCTTGCCGGTGCCCGTCTGCGCCTGGCCGATCACGTCCTTGCCGCGGAGCGCGGGCGGGATGACGGCCGCCTGCACCGGGGTGGTGTTCGTATACCCGGCGTGGCGGAGGGCGTCCACCATCGGCTGAATGAGCTTGAACTCGGTGAACGCGAGGCCGTTGGCGGCGGGGTTCTCGGGGTTCGGCTCGAACGGGGCTTCGGCTTCGTCGTCGGGGGAGTCGGGCGATTCGGAAAGAGGTACCATCGGTTCCTGTGTGAAGGGGGGCAATCCACGTAGACGAATTGGTCTCACCATTAAGATAGCGCCGAAACCGGGAAATGTCTACCGCAACGGTGGGGCTGACGGCCTCGACTCAGGACCGTCCGGGGTTTTACCCGCGGTGCCAAATCTCAACGAAACCCCCGCAAAAACCGGACGCTCTTGAAAAAAAAACCCCGTCACAACCTTACCGGGTCCATGATACGCTCCCCAAACCC
>JANNQE010000512.1:0-5197 GCA_031441625.1 Planctomycetia bacterium | reverse complement strand
GGGACGCCCGCGCTCCCGGTTTGGGGGAGTTGACATGAGCGGAATGACGTGGGGCGAAATGGAGCGGCGGTTCGCGGGGGCGGACCGCAAGCGGGTGGCGACGGTCGCCCTGCGGGCGGCCGAGCGAGTCGCCCCGGTGATCGCCCAGGCCGCCGACGTGTACGGCCCCGAGGCGGTGGAGTGGCTGAACGCCATTCGCGCCGTGCTGCGCGCGGTGGGAGCGTTCACCACCGGCGAAGCGGTGTCGCGGTTCACGCTGGATTTGGCCGCCGACATCGCGCGGGCGACCGCCACGAGTGCGGCCGGCGTGGTGCGGCTGATGGGACCATCCAAAGCGGCGGAGGACGCGGAACTGGCGTTCGCGGCGTCGGCGTTCGCGGCGGACGCGGCCCGCACGTCGAACCCGCAACGGGCGGCGGGCGTGGCCATGCAGGGCGTGCGGGCGGCCGACGCCACCGGGCTGGTGTCGCGGGCGCTGCTCGACACGGACATCGCCAAACTCGACGGCGACCCGTTCGGCCTGCTCTGGCCTCTCGGCGAACCCGACTGGTGGGCCGACGGGTGGAAGCGATTGGAAGCGGCCGGGCCGCTGGTGCGAGTGCTGGGGTAGGGTGCCCGACTCTCTCCGAGAGTCGGAATCAGGACCCGCCCTCGGCGAGGGCGGGCCACCCTACTTCCCATCCCGCGCCGGCTCATACGCCCGCTGCCATTGCAGCAACTCGATGCGGTTGCCGTCGGGGTCGCGGACGAAAAAGCGATCGGCGGCGGCGATCTTCACCGTCTCGTCCGGTTGAATGCCGAGCGACCGCATGTGCTCGCGGGCGGCGGCCACGTCCTCCACGTGAAAGCAGAAGTGCCGCGGGCCGGGCGTGTCGGGCTGCGGCTTCTGCAACAGGTGCAGGTACTGCCCGCCCAAATCGAACCACACGGCGACGAAGTCGAACTCCTTCGGCGGGGCGATCTCGGTCAGCCCCAGCACGCCGGCGTAGAACGCCCGCGCCGCGGCGAGGTCGGTGACGAGAACCGTGACGTGGTCGATGTGCGTGACGCGGAGCATGGGGGGAAGTGTAGGTGCCGGTAGGGTGGCCGGCTCTCGCCGAGAGCCGGGTTCCGATGTCGCTCTCGGCGAGAGCGACCCACCCTACTTCAATTCCCCATGCCGCCCATGAGGTAGCTGCGGAGCTGGATGAACAGCGTGCTGCACCGCTCCCGCCACACCGGGTCGGCCAGCAGCGACGGGTGCGACGGGTGGCACACCACGTGAATGAGCAACTGGTTCGGCCGCTTCAGGTCGGGGGTGGTGAACTGCAGGTGAACCTCGATCGGCCCGTTCGCCTTCCGCCCGAACCATTGCGCCTTGCCCACCCGCACCCGCACCCGCCCCGGCGTACTCTCCAGCACCGCCCCGTCGCAGTCCTGCACGTACCCCTTCAGCTTCATGAGCGCGATGCCCTCGGGCATCCACGCCTCCATGCGGAACGGCAGCCCCGGCACGTTGGCCGGGGTGGTGGCGGCCACCGGCACCGTCGCCGACCCCTTCGCGTCCGGCACCGGCAGCCGCATGCCGCTGGTGGTGCCCGCCGGCGACGGCCGCGGGCCGGTGTTCGGCACGGCCGAGGTGCCCGTCTTGGTCGGCCGCGGGCTTTCGGCCGGGGCCGGGGTCAGGTTGAGCACCACCTCGTCGGACGCCGGCGGCTCGGGCGGCAGCCCCTGCATCCGCCCCTTCGACTCGCTCTGCTCCTGCGCCACCCGCAGCGCCCTGGCGAACTCGTCGCCCAGCGCCTTCGCCGACTGCGGCCGGTCGTCCGGGTCTTTCGCCAGACACCTGCGGATGACCGCTTCCACGGACTTCGGCACCCACCCGTTCAGCCCCAGCGCGGCGAACGTGGGCGGGTCTTCGGTGGCGTGCGCGAGCAGCACGTCCATGCCGCTGTTCCCCTTGAACGGCACGCGGCCGGACAGCAGTTCGAACGCCATGATGCCGACGCTGTACAGGTCGCCGCGGTGGTCCATCGCCTCGCCCCGCACCTGCTCCGGGCAGATGTACGCGGGGGTGCCGACGGCGAAGTCCACGCTCGTGTCCGTCACCCGCTGCACCTCGCTGTCGTCGATCAGCTTGGCCAACCCGAAGTCCATCACCTTGATCCGCTCTTTGGGCGTGTCCGGGTCCACCAGCATCAGGTTGGCCGGTTTCAGGTCGCGGTGGATGATGCCCTCGTCGTGGGCCGCTTGCAGCACCTCACACAGTTGGATGAGCAGCCGCACCACCCGCGGGGTGGACATCCTCTTCAGCTTCTCCAGCAGCTTCTCCAGGTTGCCGCCCTTCACGTACTCCATGATGATGCACGACCCGTCGTCGGCGTTCAGCGCGGCGTCGTACAGGGTGACGGCATACGGGTGCTGGAAGCGGGCCATGAGGAGCGTTTCCCGCTGGAACCGCTCGCGGAACTTGGCGTCCTGGGCGATGTGCTCGTGCATCACCTTGACCACCACCTGGCGGCCGAGGTCCGTCTGCTTGGCCAGGTACACGCGGCCCATGCCGCCCTCGCCCAGCAGGCGGTGGATTTCGTACCGCCCGAGAATGGTCCGACCGATCATCGGCGAGGTATCCCGTCCGGCTGTGGGGTCCGCCGCAACTGTAGTGCGGAAAACGGCGGGCGACCGGCCGGCGGGTGATTTCAGCGACCGGCGGAGATTTGCGTGCGGGGCGAAGGGGCGGGCGGGTCGTGCGAGGAACTGGATTCGTTCGACGAGTGGTGTCCGCCTCACCCGGAGGGGATCGGCTCCGGGTGGTGTGACTTCGGTCGCTGCTGGCGAATCGCAGCTTCCTGGTACGGCCGCAACACCCGCCAGATCTCGCGGAACAGCAGCTCCCGCCACTTCAACTGCACGTGGTGCGGGATGGCGTCCGCCACCGCCACCCGTCGAGCATTCAAGTACACACGCACTTCGGCGTGCGGGTAGTCCAGGTCGAGCGGGTCGTGGGCTGGGCGGAAGGTGAATTCGTCGGTGCCGTTCACCCAGAACCGCGGGTGGATGGCCCGCACCTCGAACCCGATGACACCCCACTCCTCGAAGTGATAGTTGTTCACCACGTCGAACCGCACCCACTCCGGATGTCCGAACTTACTCCGGCCGACCGACATGTCAGGCAGTTCGATGGCGTCCAGTTCGATGTCGTCATCCTTCGACGGCCACAAGATGAGGGGCACCCGCCGGTACAGCACTTCGTCGGCAACGAAGTGCGGGTACTCGGCCTCGCCGTCCTCGCGCTCCATCGCATTCGGACGGTTACTCACCGAGGTACTCCCGAATCTTCCCCGTGAGCGCCGGGTCGCCCAAGGCCACGGGTTCGGCGTGCGGGTCGCTCACCCCGTCGGACAGCAGCAGCGACACCGCCCCGGTGTTGGTCAGTTCGAGGTACGCCTTCCGGCCGTCCTTCCTGAAGGTGATGCCGACGCCGCCGACCACCGAGGGGGCTACACGCGACGGGGGCTGATTGATCGACAGCAGGAAGCATTTCGCGTCAAAGATCACGCCCTGCGACGGTGGCTCGGCCTTGTATCCGTCCCATCCAGACACCAGTTCCGCGAACGAATCCAGTTTCGCCGCCCACGGCTCTTCGTCCACCATCGCGGACAACTCGGCCTTCAACCCCTCGAAGGTGGTGGCACGGCCCAGCACGTCGCGGATGCGGTCGGCGGGAATGAGCGTGGCGGGCATTTCCGATCCTCTGAAACACCTCGATTATAGCCACTCACTTCCCCTTCGGGTGGAGGAACGTCCGCTCGATGAAGGTGGTGTCCACTTTGCCTTCGATGAAGGCTTGCGTGTTGAAGATCTGCTGGTGCAACGGAATCGTCGTCTGGATGCCTTCGACGACGAACTCTCGCAGGGCACGCCGCATGGTGGCGATGGCCTCGGCCCGCGTCGGCTGGAACACGAGCAGCTTGGCCACCATGCTGTCGTAGTTCGGCGGCACGCGGTAGCCGGGCACCACGTGGGTATCGACCCGCACGCTGGGGCCGCCGGGCACCTGCCACTTGGTGATGGTGCCGGCGCTCGGGCGGAAGTCCTTCGCCGGGTCTTCGGCATTAATCCGGCACTCGATGGCACACCCGCGGTGCTGCACGTCCCGCTGACTGAACCCCAGCTTCTCGCCCGCCGCCACGCGGATTTGCGCCTTGATCAGGTCGATGCCCGTCACCAGTTCCGTCACCGGGTGTTCCACCTGGATGCGGGCGTTCACCTCGATGAAGTAGTAGTTGTTGTCCTTGTCGAGCAGGAACTCGCAGGTGCCGGCGTTGTAGTAGTCGGCGGCTTTGGCCAGCCGCACGGCCGCGTCGCACATCTCCCGCCGCACCTTCTCCGGCAGGTGCGGGCTGGGCGACTCTTCCACCAGCTTCTGGTGCCGGCGTTGCAGGCTGCAATCCCGCTCGTACAGGTGGACCACGTTCCCGTGCTTGTCGCCGAGCAGTTGAACTTCCACGTGCCGCGGCTGGTCCAGATACTTTTCGAGGAACACTGAGCCGTCCTTGAACGCGGCTTCCGCCTCCCGCTTCGCCTCTTCAAAGCCTTTGGCCAGTTCCGTCTCGTCGCGTGCCACCCGCATCCCCCGCCCGCCGCCGCCGGCCGCCGCCTTGATGAGCACCGGGTAGCCCACCTGCTTGGCGAACCGTGCGGCCTCCTCCACACTCGCCAGCAGCCCCTCGCTGCCCGGCACCGTCGGCACCTTCGCCTTCTTCGCAATCGCCTTCGCCTTGTCCTTGTTGCCCACCGCGTCCATCGACTGCTCGCTCGGGCCGATGAACTCGAACCCGCTCTCCCGCACCACGTGGGCGAACTTCGAGTTCTCCGACAGGAAGCCGAAGCCGGGGTGAATGGCGTCGGCCCCGGCGATCTCGGCGGCGGCGATGATGCGGGGCATGTTCAGGTAGCTGTCGGCCGCCGGCGGCGGGCCGATGCAGATGGCGCGGTCGGCCAGGGCCAGGTACGGTGCCCCGCGGTCGGCCTCGGAGAACACCACCGCCGTCTCGATGCCCATGTCCCGGCAGGCGCGGATCACCCGCAGGGCGATCTCGCCACGGTTCGCCACCAGCACGCGCTGAAACATCTCGTCACCAATTGCGGAATGCGGATTGCGGGACGGACGAGCCGCGACCGCCAGGGAGCGGGTGTTGAATCCCCCGCTCCCTGG
>JANNQE010000511.1:0-3034 GCA_031441625.1 Planctomycetia bacterium | reverse complement strand
CGGGCGTTCACAGAGACATCAGTTGGCGGTCGCTGGAACACTTCATAGGGTTGCTGCCACCGCTCGTCGTCTCAGCATCGTTCTTCGTAGCATGGATATGTGTGTGGCCAAAGCAGTAGTTGCTGCTCAAAACCAAGACGCCGAACCAGCCGCTGCAGCCGACCGGCGGGGCAGCATTGGTTTCGCGGTCAGCAAGGTTCTGTAGCCCCGCCGGCTGCTGAGCTGGGTCGTTCGGCGGCAGAAGGCGACTGGAGGGGCGATGCCGTTCGGCCGTTGCCCGGTGTGCGGTGCCGGATACCACATGAGCGTCGGCCTGCCGGTCGAGGAGTGGTATCGCCGGCACTGGCCAGGGGTGCCGTTCGGGGCCGAGGTGCCCGGCGAGTGCTTCGGGTGCTGGGTGCCGCTGCGGCTCGGGCACCGGGTCAGCGTCCGCGTCGTCCCCAACGAGTTGGGCGGGGCGGTCGCCACGGGCGCGGCGGGTGTGGTGTCTGCCATCGAGCCGGGCGCGGTGCCGGTGTTCGTGGTCGCGCTGCAAGGCGCCAGCGTCCCCAGCGGTCGGTTCCGGCGCGTCGAGCTGTCGTGCGTTCCGGGGCAGCCAGCTGTTGCGGAGGCTCCAGACGCCGAACCAGGCGCTGCAGCAGACGGCGGGGGCATGTAGGCTTTCTGGAGTTCGTAGCTCACTCGGCCCCCCGCCGCTGCTGAGCTGGGTCGTTCGGCGGCAGAAGCCCCGAGCCCAATTCGCGCCGGGCGGAAAGCGCGCAGGTTCTGTTAGGCAACCTATTGCGGTGCGGTTCGGGCGACGGTACGCTGCGGCGGTCGCTCGCAGCCGTACCGGCCAGCGGGCGGTTCCGGTGATAGGTCGCGCCGGCGCGCGATCTAAATCCAAGTTCGGCGGCGGCCAAGACCCCGACCGGAATGGGCCGGGCCGCTGTGCGTCTTCCGCCCGGGCGAAGTCGTGGTGCGTTCCCCCAGGGTGGATGCGGCGGTGCTCGGCCGGCGACCGCGCGGGTCACCGACACCGGACGGCCGCTGCCGAACCAGTCGCTGCAGCAGACCGGCGGGGCATGGTTGGTTTCCCAGTGGCCCAGTCTCCTCAGCCCCGCCGGCTGCTGAGCTGGGTCGTTCGGCGGCGGCGAAGCCCTCGAACCGACCGTGCCGACCCGCTGTGCGGGCTTCCGCCGGGTGCAGCGGTGGTGCGTTCCTCCGGGGCGGGAGCGGCGGTGCAGGGTCAGCGGCGGCGCGGGTCGCGGGCACCGACGGCCGCGCCGAACTAGGCGCTGCAGTGGACGGCGGGGGCCAGATTGGTTTCTGGGACATCACGGCTCCGTGGCCCCCGCCGCTGCTGAGCTGAGTCGTTCGGCGGCGGAGGGCTTCGGGGTGGCGGTCGCATGATCGACGCGGAGGTGTCGCTGTACCTGGCCTCGCGTGTGCGGTTGGCGCGGCTCCAGAAGGCCGTCACGTTCGCCGTGCTGCCCCGCGTCCGCGAGTTCGTCAAGGTCCGCAACCGCGAGCAGGGCGACTACTTCGCATTCACCGTCGTCCAGGTGACGCACCGGGAGGGCGGGCCGCCGGAGTTGTGGCTCCAATTGACCAGCACCGTGGGCGGCCGGTCGGTGGTCAGCTTCATCGAGGACGGCGAACTGGATGAGTACGTCGCCGGGTACAAGCAGGAGGGGTGGGCGCTGGCCTCCCTGGTGCCCAACCGTACGTCCCGCGGCGATGGCTCGTCGGTGGGGTCGGAGCTAGCCGGCAGCGTCCCAGACGCCGAACCAGGCGCTGCAGTGGACCCGCCCAAAGCGGCGGGCCACTGAGCTAGTCGGTTAGCACTTTTGAGTTGTTGGGTAGAGTCGGCGGAGCTTGACCCGGGCGTCGGCGGTGGTGAACCGCCAATCCACCCCGACCTCCCGCTCGTTCCGCTCGTCCTCCCACGCCCCCACCACCTGTCGCAACCGGGTCGCCGACCCGATCCGGCGGGCCAGGCACTGGCTCGACAGGGCGGCCAACTCGCACTCGGCCACGTTCAGCCACGACCCGTGCTTGGGGGTGTAGAGCCACTCCAACCTCTCGGCGATCCGCCGGGCTCGGTCCGGCTCGAACGCCTCGTACAGGCACCCCGGGTCGTGGGTGTTCAGGTTGTCCGTCACCAGGACCAACTTGTCGGCCTCGGCGTGCAGGTCCTCGGCCAGCCACCGCAGCACCTCGGCGAAGTCCTTGGCCGTCCGCCGGTCGGTCACCCCGACGTGCCGCCAGCCCAAGAGCGGCTCGGAGATCATGAACAGGTTGGACACCCCCTCCCGCCGGTACTCGTAGTCATACCGGGCCACGGCACCCGGGCGGACCGGCAGCGGGGTGCGGACCTCGCTCACCAACTGCTTGGACGACTCGTCGATGCAGATCACCGGCCGCCTCTCGTCGTACGGCCGGTGGTACACCTCGATCACGTCCTCCATCCGGGCCACGAACTCCCCAGACGGGCCCTCCGGCAGGCACCACTGTTCCTTCAGGTGCGGCTTGACGACGTTTTTTTGAGCGTCCGGCGGACCGTCTCGCCGCAGACGGCCTCCACCACCTCCAGTTCGACCAACTTGTCGGCCAGCATGCGGAGCGTCCACCGGGCTCGCTCGTCCGGGGGCGGGGAGCAGGCGAGGGCGATCAACTTGGCCTCCGCCGCCCCGTCGAGGACCCGCTCCCGGCTCGGCTTGTCCGGCCTCTTGCGGGCAAGGGCCGCCTCGACGCCGTCCTCCACGGATCGCTGCCGGACCCGCTCGACGGTGGCCGTGCTGACCTCGACGGCGTCGGCGATCCGTTCATCCGTCCAGGCCGGCCCGCCGTCGGACTGGTCGGCCTTCAGGAGGATGCGGGCGTGGGCCAACTTCTGGGCGGCCGCCTTGCCGGAGGCGATCATGGCGGTCAGTTGGTCCCGCTCGTCCGTGGTCAGGGTGACGAGATACTTCTTCATGCCGAGTTCCTCCCGGGCGGGTCAGGAGTACCGCCCGGAAGGCACCCGGCAACTGAAAAGTGCTACCCGACTAGG
>JANNQE010000510.1:0-5060 GCA_031441625.1 Planctomycetia bacterium | reverse complement strand
CGGCGGTCGTGGCGACGAACTGACGGCGGGTGGGGGGCATGACGTGAACACCGTGGCGGGCGGCGCGATCATACCGGATCACCCACACCCCGCGAAAGGACCTTGTGGTACAGCCGTCCCTGATCCGGTTCACCGACGAGTGGGGGGGTGAAGCTCCCCAGGGTCATGGACATCGGGAAAGCGGTGGATCTTCAACTGAACAGGAGACCCGCCAATGACCAAAGTGCGTGGCACGTACCCGCCGGAGTTCAGTCTCCGTGCCGTGGCGATGATGACCGACCAGGGGCGGAGTGTGGCCGAAGTGGCCCGCCAACTGGGCGTGTCGGAGAGCCGACTGCACGAGTGGAAGAAGGCGGTCCGCGAGAAGGGGACGGCCGCCTTCCCCGGGCCCGGCCACCAGACCCCGTTTGAGGAGGAAAACCGCCGCCTGCGGGCCGAGGTGAAGCGGTTGGAGATGGAGCGTAACATCCTGAAAAAACGACGGCGTTCTTCGCCGCCCACGCGAAGTGATCTTCGCCTGGGTCGACGGACTCCGCGACGAGTTCTCGGTGAGTGTGACGTGCCGCGTGCTGGGCGTGTCGCGGGCCGGGTCTTTCGCCTGGTGAACCCGTCCACCCCGCGACACCGCCCGGTGACGTGACCACCTGGCGGACACGATTCGTGCCCTCCACGGGGAGCCGCACCTGCACACTTCCGGCAGCCCGCGGATGGCCCGTGTTGACGGCCCGCGGCATGGCGTGCAGTGTGAACACGGTCGCGAAGGTGATGACTGGGGCCGGGATTCGAGCGAGAACGACGCGGCGGTCCGTTCGCACCACCGACTCCCGGCATCGCCTGCCGGTGTCGGCGAACGTCCTCGCCCGGGAGTTCACGGCGTCGAAGCCGAATCAGAAGTGGGTCATGGATCTGACGTACATCCCGACCCACGAGGGGTGGCTGTTTCTGGCCCTGGTGGTGGACCTGTTCTCGCGGCGGATCGTCGGGTGGGCGATGGACGCGACGATGACCAGCCGCCCGCCGTTCACCACGTTTGTGACCGCTGGCTTGATGAGGGCGGTCAGTTTCTCGTACGGCTGCATCTCGCCCGGCTTGGCCGGGTCGACTCTGACGACCTCGATCGCCACGTCGCCCTGGCTTTCGTGGTTCGACAGCTTCGGGATCAGGAATACTTTGAAGCCGAACCGCAGGTCGTTGGTGGCGCGGGTAGACATGGACGAGCGAAAAATACTGTACGTCGAGTTGATGTGCCGTCGACTCGTGCCGGTCGAGCGGAAGACGATCCGGGTGCTCGGTAAGAGGCGAGCCATCTTCTTCGTCAACGTGTACCTCGACTGCGTGGACATCGTGTCCGCCATCGGGAAGACGTACCCCGAGGCGGATCGCCTGAACCTCGTTCACCACGCCACGACGGGGCTGCTCAAAGAGCTTCAGTGGTTCCACTTCTACTTCGTCGCGGGCAACTACCCGGTCCTCAAGTCCCGGCTTCGGTTCAACTGGGAGATGGTGTTCCGCGCGCACTTCATCGAGTCCTACGCGCAGACGGACCCCAAGAAGCCCCCGACCCCCGGCCCATTGTTGCAAGACAAACTGAACTGGTGGGACGAGCACGAAAAGAAGCTCAACTGGGACTTCTGTTTGGAACCCACGCTCCGCAAGGTCTTCCCACTCGCCGAGAAGGAGGCCGAGGTCCGTGACCACTACAAGGAGCGGATGAAAGGGCTGCACCAGTACGTTCACCCGTCCGCCTACCTGACGGATCGGATGCTGGGCGACTCGCTCCTGCACGCAGCAGACGCCTTCGACACGGAATGGGTCATCGACACGCTGAACACAGCGTCCGTCGTATTCGACCTGATCTGGATGGCGGTGCTATGGCACTACAAGGCGGCGGGGGACGCTATGTGTGACACGGGACTGCGCGGTGACTATCCGATTGTCAGCGGGATCGTGAACAAGGGCCGTCAGCGCGGCGGAAGAAGGAAGTCTGGCGTGTAGCTCTCCCGATGGGTGTTCCGCGCGGCTTTCGCCTTCGGGCGGTGCTGGCTGGCCCTGCCCCAACGGAAGGGTTTGCCCTGGCCGACCTGGTGGAGTGGGCCGTCCGCGTCGGCCGCAGCACCCTGTCCGCTCTGGGCCGCGGCCTCCGCGGGGTGGCCGCCAAGAAGACTATCAAGCGGGCTTGGCGGTTCTGTGACAACGACGCCGTTCACCCGACCGACGCCATGGCCTGTGTCGACTCACTCGAAATGTGGGGTGGCAGAAGTGAAAGTACACCATCGTGACGTCGTGTCGGCCTCGGAGATCGCCTCGTGGGAGTACTGCCCCGAGGCGTGGCGGCTCGACGCGAGCGGGGCGGACCCCGAGAACCGACGGGAGCGAACGCGCGGGAAGGCGTTCCACTCCCGCACCGCCTTCGTCGAGGTGTGGTCGCGTCGAATTCTGTGGTGCGGCCTCGCGCTCGTGCTTCTCGCGGCGGTGATCGGGACCCTGTGGTACGTTTTCGGCCGAGGTGCGGAGTGATGAACACGCCCGTCCTCGTTGTGGCCGCCCTCGCGGTGCTCGGAATCCTTCTCCTCCTGCTTGCCGCTCGGGCCCGAAAGGCCCGGGGGCTCGGCGGCGAGGCGACCGTCGCGTTGGATAACGTCACCCTCTTCTCCGCACGGCACAACCTCATCGGCCGCCCCGACCGCATCGTGAAGCGGTGGAACATGTACATCCCCGAAGAGTGGAAGTCGTCGAAGCACGTCAGCCACGGGCACCACCTTCAGCTCGGCGCGTACTTCGTCCTGATCGAAGAGAAGTACGGCGTCCGTCCGTCGTTCGGGTTCGTCGTGTTGGGCGACGGCTCGCGGGTGAAGGTGCTGAACTCCGACGTTCTCCGGACCGAGGTGCTGTCGATCGCCGGAAAGATCCACGACCGCCGGCGGCAGCTCGCGGTGCCCATCCCGGTGAGGCAGCCGCCGAACAAGTGCAGGAGCTGTGGGCAGCGGGTGAACTTCACACAGGCGAGTGGGTAGGGGGAGATCGATTGGGCTGCTCGCAGTGGCTTCGACCGCCGTCATCACTTCCAACGCATCCAACAGTGTGCCGTCATGAGCGGGGTGACCGAAAGGCCCTGAGCAGCGCCGATCCCGCCCTGCGGAGCCCGAATCGACCGACCCGCGCCCGCTGCGGCGTCGCATCCGCGACCCGATCAGCCGATCACCGGCCCGGCCGTCACGCCTCAGGTGGCGTCCACCGCCAGCCACTTCCACCCGCCCGCTCCGAGGTCGTGCAGGCCGAGAAGTCTCAACCCTAGCTCTCGACTCCGCCGTACACTTCGCCCAACTTGAGCTTGCCGCGGACCATCCGCATGCGGTCGGTGGCCCGCCGGTAGAAGTCGAGCAGCGGCCCGCCGACCGCCTCGCCTTCGAGGACCTCCAGCGCCTGGGCCACCGCCTCGTAGGTCGACATGTGGTGCCGCTCCTGATTGCGGCGGAGGGCCAACCCCGGAAACGACCGGTCGGGGAGCGTGACCTTCAACTCTCTGGCGAGGAGCGGGAGGCGCTTCACCATGCGGCTCGCCTGATTCCAGTTCCCGTCGGGCACGATGAGGGCCGGCGGCGACGGCAGTGATGCGATGAGTTCCGGTGTCAGCGGCTTGGCTCCGTGGCCGGGGAAAAGGACGATCAGCGTGGTGTCATCGGGCAGGTGTGTTTCGGGATCGGCCGGAGCGGGGAACACGCCGTGAGGGAGAATCGTAGCGTTGCGGACGGCAAGGGTGAGCAGGCGAACCGTGTTGCTGGTCCGGGGCAAATCATGGACGTGGGCGATGAGCAGCAGCGGGGTGCGGATCAGAACCCGTGGGGCGGAGGCGCACACGCACAGCCACCCTTGGAGGCGGCACGAGGGGCACTTGGTGGGATCGCGGCCGGCGGGCATCGGTCTTCAAATTACCAAGCCGTGCATCGAGTGCCGACTGGGCCATCCGCGAAAAGCAGAACCTGAGCGGCAACCTCTCGGAGCGTCAGGTTGCTGGCAACTGCACCTCCGCCAGTTCGCCCACCACCGCCGTCCAAGCCCGTACCCACCACGCCGCGACAAGACCGTTCATCACATATAGGTCGGTGCCGCGAAGGCCTCGGCCGCCGCCGGGGACTCCCCGTGGAACAGCAGCACCGCCCTGTTGATCGGGTCGGCCAGAGCGACGCCGAGGACGAGCTCGCCCCGTTCGACTGACGCGCGGGCGTGGGCCAAGTGGGCGGCTCGCAAAGGCATCCGGCGTTCGGCGAAATCCTGAACGGCGTCGTAGAACAGGAGGTAGTGCATGGCGAGTTACTTACCCGGTTCAGGGCGGGTGGCCTCCGCTTGTGACCTGGTCGGATCAACTCCAAAAGTCGCTATGGCCGGCATGCACGAGGTAGGCGGCATGGCGGTCTTCGATCGGCGGTCGCTTCGTGCCGGGCATGCGATTCTTCTACGGACAACGCGCCTTCCCTAGTGGGTCACTTGCCTCGCCCGTCGCCATAACCAACCCCTCGGCGACCCTTAGGTGGTAACCCGCCCCACCAGGAGTTGCCGTGTCCCGCCGCCGGAAGGATCCGCTTCGCTCGCTGACAGGTGTGGAACGTGACGAGTTGACTCGCCTGAGTCGGTCGCCCGCCGCGCCCGCCGTTCGCGTCGCCCGCGCCGTCATGCTGTTGGCGGTGGCGGACGGTTCCGACTCCCAACAGGCCGCCCGGTCGGCCGGTCGCACGAGCGGGGACGCCGTCTCCCACCTGGTCGCCCGGTTCAACCGCGAGGGCCTGGCGGCCCTCGACCCACGGCACGGCGGAGGCCACCCGACGACCTACGACACGCCCGCCCGCGACCGCATCCTGCGGGAGGCCGCCCGCACCCCCTCCCCGGAGGCGGACGGCACCGCCACCTGGTCCCTGACCACACTTCGCCGGGTTCTCCGGGCCGCCCCCGACGGGTTGCCGACGGTCTCGACGTTCACCATCTGGCAGGTCCTCCACGCGGCCGGGTGCACGTTCCAGCGAACCCACACGTGGTGCCCGACCGGGTCCGCCGTCCGCAAACGC
>JANNQE010000509.1:0-2107 GCA_031441625.1 Planctomycetia bacterium | reverse complement strand
CGCCGCCTGCGCGAGCGGCAAACGGCCGCCGGCGTCGCCCCGCCGACCGACGCCGACACCCGCGCCGCCCTCGTCGACCTGGTCGCCATCCTGCGGTTCAAGCAGGTGGCGGCGGACGAGATCCGCGAGCGGGTGGAGGACATCCTCCGCACGCACCCGCACCCCGGCCTGCCCGAGGCGGCGCACTTCCTGGGGACCAGCCATGGGTGACGACATCCGGCAGCAGTGGCGGGAAGTAGTGCGACGGCACATGCTTCATCCGACCGCCCCCGCCACCGCCGGCGTGTGGGCACCGGAATTGGAAACGGTGTCGCGCGCGCGGCTGCGCGAGATGCAGGGCGAGCGGCTGGCGGCGGCCTACCGGCTGCTGTGGGAGTGCAGCCTGTGGTACCGCCGCAAGTTCGAGCGGGCCGGCCTGTCGGCGACTTCCGTGCAGGGCATCGACGACCTCACCCGCATCCCCGTCACCCGCCAGGACGAGTGGCTGGAAGACCAACAGGCGAACCCGCCGTGGGGCACCTTCTCCCCGTTGCGGGATGAAGACTGGCTGTCCCGCGGGTGGATGCTGTTCACCACGTCGGGCACCACGGCCGGGCTGCCGCGGTCGTTCCGACACACCACGCACGACCGCGACCTGTGGGCGTGGGTCGGCGCGCGGGCGCTGTACGCGATGGGTGTGCGGGCCGGCGACGTGGCCGTCAACTGCTTCGGGTACGGCACGTCGGTCGCCTTCTGGGGGCTGCACCACGCGCTGAACCTGATGGGCGTGCCGGTCATCCCCGGCGGGGCGGCGAACACCGAGCGGCGGGCGCGGTTCATCGCCCTGTACAAGCCGACGGTGCTGCTCGCCACCCCCACCTACGCCCTGCACCTGGGGCGGGTGATGCAAGACGTGATCGGCCCGCCGGCCGAAAGCTCGGTGCGGCTGGTGGTGGTGGCCGGCGAACCGGGCGCGTGCGTGCCCGAAACCCGCCGGCGGATTCAGCAGTTGTGGGGCGCGACCGTTCACGACGACTTCGGCTGCACCGAGGTGGCCATGCCCCCGCTCGGGTACACCTGCCGGGAGCAGGCCGAATCCGACGAGCCGATGTCCCCGCACCTGATGGAAGACGCCTTCATCGCCGAGGTGGTGGACCCGGACACCCTCGAACCCGTGCCCGAAGGCCGCCGCGGGCTGCTGGTGGTGTCGAATTTGTTCAGCGAGGCGCAGCCCATCCCGCGCTACCTGATGGGAGACTGGACGAGCATCACCACCGAGCCGTGCCGGTGCGGGCGGACGCACGCGCGGGCGGTCGGCGGGCTGCACGGGCGGACGCACGGGCGGCTGAAGATCCGCGGGCTGGCCTTCTTCCCGGCGGCCATCGAGGACGCCATCCGCGGCGAGCCGGCCGTCGGCGACGAGTTCACCGTGGACATCTCGAACGAGGGCGACTCCGACCGCGTGCTGGTGACGGCCGAGGTCGCTACGCCGATCCCGAAGGCCGACCTGGGCGAAGTGGCCGACCAGATCGCGCAGTCGCTCCGCGGCAAGCTGGGCGTCAGCGTGCAGGTGACGCTGGTGCCTTACAACAGCCTGCCCCGCACGAACGAGAAGGCCCGCCGCATCCGCGACCTGCGTGGGGCACCGGCATGACCACCCCCACCCGCCCGGCGGTCGTCCACCTGCTCGCCGAGGTGCCGCTGGCCCACCCGTTCTGGTGTCACCTGGAGGCGCACCGCGGGCGACCGTTCCCCTTCCTGCTCGACAGCGCGAACCCGATCAAAGGGCTGGGCCGACACTCGTTCCTGGGCAGCGGGCCGATTGCCGTGTTCCGCGCCCGGCGGAGTGTGGCGCTCGGCGATCAGGCCGACATCGAAGTGAGCGAATGGCTGGCCGACGACGGCACGCGGTTGGAAACGCCGCGGCTGACGCACACCACCGGCGACCCGTTCGCGGCGCTGCGGGCGCTGCTCCACCGCTGGCGGGTCGAACCGCACGAGTGGCAGGCGAGTACCCCCCACCCGCCGCTTCGCGGCGACCTACCCCACAGGGGGGGTGGTGTATGGGGGGCCCCCCCCCCCCGCCCCCCCCCCCGGGGCGGCGCCCCCCCCCCCCCCGGCGGGGGGG
>JANNQE010000508.1:0-3959 GCA_031441625.1 Planctomycetia bacterium | reverse complement strand
GACCGGGCGATGGTTCACCGGTCGCAAGCTCCCGGCGACGACAGGGCGGCTGAATTCCACGGGGACACCCACGATCCCATAGGATTCCCGCACACTCTCCGGGGTCGTGTCATGGTTCGCATCGGGCTGGTGGGCATCGGTTTCATGGGCTACATCCACTACCTCGCCGCCCAGAAGGTGAACGGGGCAACTGTGGCGGCGGTGTGCAGCCGCGACCCGGTGAAGCTGTCCGGCGACTGGCGGGCCATCCGCGGCAACTTCGGCCCACCGGGCGCGGTGATGGACCTGAGCGGGGTGAAGAAGTACGCCAAGTTCGACGACATGCTCGCCGACCCGGAACTCGACCTGATCGACATCTGTACCGTAACGGATCAGCACACGCCGATGGCGCTCGCGGCGCTCAAGGCCGGCAAGCACGTGCTGGTCGAGAAGGCCATCGCGCTCACCACGGCGGATGCGGATGCGATGGTTGCCGCCGCGAAAGCTGCCGGCAAACTGCTGATGGTGGCGCACGTGCTGCCGTTCTTCCCCGAGTTCGCGTTCGCCTACGACGCGGTGCGAACGGGCAAGTTCGGCAAGCTGCGCGGCGGGCACCTGACCCGCGTGATCGCCAAGCCCGACTGGAGCGCCGCAATTGGTGACGCCGACGCCACCGGCGGGCCGGCGGTGGACTTGCACATCCACGACACGCACTTCATCGGGCTGATCGCCGGCGTGCCGAAGGCGGTGAGCGCGAGCGGGGTCGTGAACAACGGCAGCGTCGATTACCTCACCACCAACTACCTGTACGGTCCCGGCGGGCCGGCGCTGTCGTGCAGCAGCGGGGCGGTGGCGACGAAGGGCCGGCAGTTCGCCCACGGATATGAACTGTACTTCGAGAAGGGGACGCTGGCCTACAGCAGCGGCGGCACGCCGCTGACGGTGTTCCACGCCGACGGCACGAGCGAGCAACCGAAGCTCGGCGACGGCGACCCGATCGCGGCGTTCACCGCCGAGATTCAAACCGCCGTGGCCGCGGTGAAGAGTGGCGACATGCCGGCGTTGCTGTCGGGCCAACTGGCGCGGGATGCTCTGGTGCTGTGCTTCAAAGAGATCGAGGCGGTGAAGACCGGGGCAGTGGTGGCGGTGTGAGGAGCAGGAGTTCACGACGAATGCGGTGAGAAGACAGAGTTCACCACGAATCACACGAATACCACGAATGAATGCGGAAGGCGGGGAGGAAGGCATGCGAGTCCGGGGACTGGATCTGCCTTTCTCTCTGAACTCACCTCTGTCTTCTGCCTTCTGTTTTCATTCGTGGTATTCGTGTGATTCGTGGTGAAATCCTGCTCTCCTCTTCCCCATCTTGCCTCGTCGTCACACTCGGCAAAATCATTCGACCCGGAAGGATAGGATTCCTCGATTCGACCGGGCAAGCTAGCCGATCTTCACGGGCAGACGAACCCACGTCGTCCTGGGGGATCGGGCATGTTGGCGAAGAAACTGTTGCTGCTCGGTGGGGTGGCGGTCGCGCTCGGCGCGGTCGGCTGCATCCGCAACTGCACCACGTCCCCGCACGACTGTCTGCGGCCCATCGAGGACGTGCAGGTGATCGCCCCGGCGCGGGCGAAGGTGTACGTGTTTCTCATGAACGGGTCGGACGTGTTCGACGTGGGCCACCTGAAGGAGCTGGAGTGCAGCATCCACCAGGCCGGGTTCCCGAAGGTGTACTACGCCCAGCAGTTGGACCAGGAGTGGTACTATCGGGAGCTGCACCGCCTGCGGCGGGACGACCCGGACAACCGCTTCGTGCTCGTCGGCCAGGGGACGGCGGCGGGGCAGTTGCAACAGCTCGCGTGCCGCGTGACGGCCGACGGCATCCCGCTCGACGCCGTGGTGTACCTCGACCCGGTCGGCGAGACGAGCGAGGACGCCGAGTCTGCGACCTACCCCAACACTGTGCTGCGGTCGCGGCTCTGGCCCGAATCGCCCCGCCTGTCCACCGCGTACTCGCTCACAATTCCGGAAGTCGGGCACACCCACCTGCCCAACCACCCGGCCACCGTGCAGCAACTCGTGGGCATCCTGACGGACTCCGCCCGCCGCGTGCCCGTCGTGCGCAAACCCATCGACTGCGTACCGTTAACCGACGAGCCGAGGCCGATTCCCCGGCCCGACAAGCCGAAAGAGGTGCCCCCGTACCCGGCCGGTTGGAACGCGCTCTGTCCGAATTCTGGGCGGTAGATGAGAGCGAACTCATCAATTCCGGTCGCGGTCGCTTGTGGCTAGCACAGACCGCGGGTAAAGTACCAGTGTGATTGACGGCAACGTCGGTCGCTGCCGAGAGCGTAGAGATGTCGGGGCTGAGTGGGCGACAGCTCCCGACACTACGCTCTCGGTTTTTTCATGCGCTGAAGTGCTCTGCTCGCACCTCAAGCGGGAACATTCAGGCCACTCGCGGAGCGAGCAGAACACACCAAACAGAACGCTCACTTCGGCCCCACCTCCCACACCACCGCCCCGCCGAACTTGCGTTCCGACTTCACTTCGTATCCGGTCGGTAGAACGTACACCCCCGACGACGGTAGCACGTCCTGCACGTGAACCACCCACAGCCGCGGCGACGTGACGCCGTGAGTATTCACCCACTCGACCCACTCTTTGCCCGGCTTCTCCTTGTGAACGACCGTGACCGCGCCCGGTTCGAGGCGGCGGAGGTAGTAGTCGAGTTCCCAGTGGTTGGCGTACACCGGCTCGCCGGCGTCACGGTGCGTCAGCACCTCGGCGGCGGCCTTGTCGCACTCCGCCCGCGGCCACGGGTCGATCACCCGCCGTATGGTGTACCCGGCCGGGATGAGCAGCACCGCCGCCCACACCAGCAGCCCCCACCGCCACACGCGGTGCGAGCCGATCCAGAGCCAGAACTGCCGCAAGCCGACGCACGCCGTCAGCGCCAGCCCCGGTGCCAGGAAGGCGGTCGTGCGGGCCGCCTGGAACGGGTATTTGTTCAGGCACGCGGCGACGAACACCAGCAGCATCGGCAGGAGCGTGACGCACGCCACCCCCCACCCGTCGGGTTTGCGGAGCAGCACCCAGACGCCCGCCACCGCCGGCACCAGGAGCGGCCAGCCGTAGGGTTGGAATGCATACCGCACCACGTCGAACGTGTTGCTCGCCGCCCACGCCGGCACGGACTGCGGGTTCTGCCAGTCGGCGAAGCTGCCCGACGCGGCCGACCAGCAGTCTTCCATCGGTTTCGTCCGCTGCGCCGCCACCGGGCCGCGGGCGAGCGCGACGAACGACACCCCCACCGCCACCGCGAACGCCAGGTACGCGGCCCTCCCCGGCCAGTTCGCACGCCATGCGGCCGGTAGCCACGCCACCAGCACCCCGCCGCACACGAAGCACGCCGGGAACGAGGTCCAGATGCACACCGGGGCGACGACGGCCGCGACCACGCACCGCGCCCACAGTGGCTTGCGGTCGGTCGCCACGACCGCCCAGGTCGCGCCGGTGGCCACGCACACGTCGAGCGAATACCACTTCGCCTCGCACGCATGAAACAGTAGCCGATCCGACACGGCCACCAGCCCGACGGCAATCGCACCCCACACCGGTGGGAGCATCCGCCGGGCGGCGAACGCGGTGAACACCACCGCCGCGCACGCGGCCACGAACGACGGCAGCCGCAGGGCGTACTCGCCATCGCCGAGGACCGCCACGACTGCCTTTTCGAGCAGCAGGAAGAGCGGGGGCGATGCCTCGTCGTAAATCAGCGGGCCGAGGGAGTCCTTCAACGGCAGGCGGATGACGTTCACAATGAGCGCGGCTTCGTCGTGCCACACGGCCGGCCCGCGGGCGTAGTGGTACCCCCGCAGCAGCAGCCCGAGAGCCACCGCCGCCCAGATCAGCCAGCTTGCCCTGGTCCGCTCCATGCGTGCGGTAGTATCAAAGAGTGGTGGCGGTGTCAGCGGCAACAT
>JANNQE010000507.1:0-12438 GCA_031441625.1 Planctomycetia bacterium | reverse complement strand
CGCTCAGCCACTCCCGAAAGAGGTGAGTTACCGACCGCGAGAAACCAAAACACCTGCAATTGCAGCGTAAACTCTGGGATCGGGGCAACGGCACCCGATCGAACTCGCCATCGGCCAACACATCGCGGACACGGACGTGCTGGCCCGCGTCATGGCGCTCGTGACGGAACCGAAAAATGGGTACTGAGACGCGCCGCCTGACCGTCGCCGGACTGACGGTCGAGGTGGTCCGAAAGGACGTGAAGAACCTTCACCTCGGCGTCTACCCTCCGGACGGCCGCGTTCGCGTGGCCGCGCCGCTCGCAGTCAGCGACGAGGCGGTTCGCATGGCCGTCATCACGCGGCTGGGGTGGATACGCCGCCAGCAGGCGAAGTTTCTGGCGCAGCCGCGCCAAACCGCCCGCGCGTGGGTGGCGGGAGAGACGCACTACTTCCTCGGCGAGCGGTATCGCCTTCGGGTGGTGGAGCAGGACCGGCGCGGCGGGAGCATCCACCGCACGAAGTCCCGGATCGAGTTACACGTCCCGAAGGGGTGGCCGTCTGATCGGCGGGATCGCCTTTTCCGCGAGTGGTATCGGGGCGAACTGCGGGCGCTCATCCCGCCGCTAGTGCAGAAGTGGGAACCGCGGATCGGCGTGTGGTTGGACGGGTGGGGCATCCGCCGGATGAAGACGAAGTGGGGCAGTTGCAACGTCGCCGCCCGGCATGTCCTGTTCAATCTGGAACTGGCCAAGAAGCCACTCCGCTGCTTGGAGTACATCGTCGTCCACGAGTTGATTCACCTCACCGAGCGGAAGCACACCGAGCGGTTCATCCGGCTCATGGACACCCACATGCCGGATTGGAGAACCGTCCGCGCGGAACTGAACGCCGCCCCCCTCGCCGATGAGAAATGGACCCAGAAGTAGGGCAGCGTGCCGCGGGTATGCGATGGCACAAGGTGATTGCATTCGGCTGTCGAATGAGTACCCCATCGAAGGGTGGCTTCGTTCAACCTGTCCCCCGTGGCCGCCCATGACCAGCACCCGTCGCCACGTCATTACCGTCACCGACCTCGGCGAGTACATCCGCCACCATTCATGCGACCGTCGGTTCTACCTCACGGTTCACCACGAGGAGGCACAAGCACTACCGTTCTTCGACCGGCTTGGTAGCACCCTGGAGCCGGTGCTGGCGCGGGTGGGCACCGGCCGCGAAGAGCTGTGGGAGGAGGAGTTGAAGGCGGTGGGGTATCGCGATCTGGCGGGCGGGCTGCCGAAGGGGGAGAAGCGGAAGGACGTGGCGTGGGCGGACCTGGCCGGCGTGCTGGCCGGGCTGATGCCGGGCGAATGCGGGTACGCCCGACAGGTGCGGGTGCAGGGCGACCTGGGGGCTTTCGCCGTGTCCGGGCTGATCGACTTCGTGCTGGTGCGGTGGGCGGGGGGCCGGCCCAAGTTGTGGCTGGTGGAGTGCAAGGCCAGCCGCCGCGACCGCACCTACCACCGCGTCCAGGTGGCGGTCTACCGGATGCTGCTGCGGCAAATGCTCGGCTCGCGGGTGTTCGACGTGGGTGGGGTGATGGTGCCGGTCGATTCGATGGCCGGGGTCGTCGCACGCATCGAAGAAAAATCGAACGCCAACCAGTCGATTCTCGACCTCGAACCGCTCGACCTCAAACCCATCGAGGAGGACGTGCGGGGGCTGCTCGCCCCCGGCGGGCGGCTCGACCGGGTGGTGCAGCAGAAGTTGGAAGAGATCGGGTTCAAGCTGGAGAGCAAGTGCGACGCCTGCCAGTACGACACCCACTGCCTCGCCGAGTCCGCCCGCCTCCGCCGCCCGGAATTGCTCGGCCTCGACCCGGTGGCCGTGCGGATGCTCGCCGCCGCCGGGCTGAAGACGCTCGACCACCTCGCTGACCCGCCGGTGTTCGACAGCGATGAGGTGAAGAAGTTGAAAAGCAACCCCGGCTTCGATGAAGACCTGAGACTGCTCCGGGTGCGGGCGCGGGCGCGGCGGCACACCCTGCCGGTGGTCGGGGGCAAACCGTTGGACGAAGAGTACGACGTGGAGGGCATTTCGTACCCCGGCTCTGGTCGGCTGCCGGCCTACGACGGCGACCGCGGCCGGCTGCTGCGGGTCTACCTGAGCGTGGACTACGACTACAGCGAGAACCGGGTGGGGGCGTTGGCGGCGCACGTCACCCGGAGCGACGGCCGGATTCATACGGCTTTCGGCGAGGTGAACGGGATGTGGCAACCGCTTCCGGGAGTACGGGAGCAGGTGGCGGCCTCACACGACGAGAAGGGGCGGCCGAAGTACAGCAAGGATTCCCAACTGCGGCCGGTGGTCGGGCGGGAGGTGGTGGAGTTCAAGGAATGCCCGTGGTCGGGCACGGACGCCGCCGCCGACACCGCCGCCGAGGGGGAGTTGATCCGCCGGTTCTTCAAGCGGTTGGTGGAGGTGATGCGGGCGGAGGCTGGTGCAGAAGCAGTGCCCATTCACTTCTACGTCTGGTCGGCGGCGGAGATCAAGGAACTGACGGAAGGGTGCGGGCGGGCTGGCAAGGGGCTGCTCGGCCACCTGACGCAACTGCTCGGCTGTCGGGAGGGGTTGGAGCAACTGCTCTACTCGGCGGTGGGCGAGGAGATCGACCGGCGGTTCGCGCTCGGCTGGACTGGTCGCGGGCTGGTGGTGGCCGCGTCGCTCCGCTGGTTCGGCCGGCGGTTCCACTGGACGCGGGAGGTGAACGGGACCGCCCTTGCCCTCGACCACGCTTTCAGCCAGAACGTGTTCGACTTCAAGACGCACCTGCACTTGGACGCGACCGGCGGGTGGGCGGGCGACGCCGCGGGTACGCGGCACCCGTTCGAGATCCGGAGCCGCTTCTCGGACTCGCTGCCGGCGGCGTACTGGCACGCTGCTTGGGGGAAGTTGGCGGCCAAGCCGGACGACGACCCGCGGCTGAAGGCGGCCATCGAGCGGTACAACCGGGCGAAGGAGGAGGGCGTGCTGACGGCGTACCTGGAAGCCCGCTGCCACGCCCTGCGGTGGCTGGAGGAGAACGTTACCCCGAAGAACGCCGACATCCCCAAGCCGGCCGTTCCCCTGGCCGACCTGCCCGCCTTCCACCTCGGCCGCGACGACGTGGCCAAGTCCGCCCTAGACTTCCTCCGTTTCGATCACCACGTCAAGAAGTCCGAATGGATCGCCGAGCGGCTGGCCCCGCCCGTCGCCCGCGTGCCGCGTGGCCGAACCCTGCCGCTGTCCGGGGTGCGCACCGAGAAGGACAAGAAGACGATCAAGGGGCGCATCTCCTTGAGCGGGTTCGGGCTGACGCTTCAAGACCTGGAAACCCGGTGCGCGTTCGCAAAAGGATCGTTCGTCCGCCTCTGCCCGTGGAACGGCGACCCGCAACGCGGCCAGACGGTGAAGCAACTCACCAGCGGCATCAGCCGGACGTGCATCCTGAAGGAAGACATCGACTGGAAGACCGGAGCGGTGACGCTGGAGAACTTGCCGTCCGAAGAAGACGGCTACACCCTGGCGAGCGGCACCAGCAGGCAGGCCGAGACGCTGTTCACCGACGGGTACGCCACCCTGGACGAGAGCGTGACCGACTTCGTGGCGAGGCGGGTGGATGCCCGCCTTCAGACGCCGTACCCGGTGTACGCTTGGTTCGACCCGACCGCCCCCGCCCCGCCGCCGGCACCGCCCTACCCCGATCTCGACCGCATCGGCCGGCTGCTCGAAACGTTCCGCCTCCCGAAAAGCAACTTGCCGGTGGTGGCCGATCAGATGCAGGCGGTGCTGGAAGGACTGGCCACCCGCGTTCATCTACTTCAGGGACCACCCGGCACCGGCAAGACGACGACCACCGCGCTCGCCGTCCTGGTGCGGGCGATGTGTCATGTGAAAGCCGGCGGTATCGTGCTGCTTGCCGCGCACACCCACCGGGCGGTGGACGAACTGCTCAAGCGGATCGCCGACTACGCCGCCAGGTTCCACACCCACGCTACCGCCGCCGGATTTGACCCGCCGCCGATGCGCTTGGTGAAGGTGCATTCCGGCGACCCGTCCGGCGGTCCCGTGAGCGCCGAGGTGGAAGACTTAGCGGTGAGCGAACTGAAGACACAGAAGAAGCTGAACGAGTTGACCGACGCGGCGGTGCTGGCGGTGGGCGGCACCACCGCCGGGTTGCTCAAGTGGGCGAAGGAGTTCGGGATGCCCAAAAAGTACAACAGCGGCAACGGGCTGGCGGCGGCGCTGCTGGTGGTGGACGAGGCGAGCATGATGGTGTTTCCGCACTTCCTCGCGCTCGCCACCCTCATCGCCTCGGACGGGCGGGTGATGCTCACCGGCGACCACAACCAACTCGCCCCGATCACGGCCCACGAGTGGGACACCGAGGACCGCCCGCCGACTTTGCTGTACCAGCCGTTCGCCAGCGCCTACGATTCGGTGCGAACCATCATCCACCGTCCGACCCCGCCGGCTGCCGCCCGCCGCTCCGCGCTCCGCATGACCTTCCGCCTCCCGCCGGTGGTGCGGGAATTGATCGCTCGCATCTACCGGGATGACCCGGTGAGGCAGGACCGGATCGAACTGACTGGTCCCAGCCCCGACCGCCGGACGACGGAGTTGCCCGCCGGCGGTTCTTCCCTCTGGCACCACGTCTGGCGGTGGAACATCGGGGTATTCCTCATCGTCCACGACGAAGCCGGCTCGAAGCGGAGCAACGACACCGAGTTGGAGATCGTGAAGCAAGTGTTGCAGGCGGCCCCGCCGCTTGATGCGAAGTCGGTGGCCGTCATCACCCCGCACCGGGCGCAGCGGAGTCTGTTCACCTCCCGCCTGCCACACGGGGGGGACAACCCGGTAGACCTCATCGACACGGTGGAGCGGTTGCAGGGCGGGGAGCGGCCGACGGTGATCGTGTCCGCCACCGTGAGCGACCCTTCGGCCATCGAGGGGAACGTGGAGTTCGTCCTCGACCTGAACCGGGCGAACGTGGCCTTCTCCCGCGTCAAGGAGCGGCTTGTGGTGGTGTGCGCCCGCACCCTGCTCGACCACATCCCGGCGGAGGCGGAACACTACGAGCAGGCCAAACTGTGGAAGGCGCTCCGAGAGCTCTGCTCGGTGGAGGTGGGTATGGCCACTGTGAACGGACATACCGTCCGCTTGCTCATGCCGTCCGCACAGCTGATCGCCGCCTGTTCAGGATAACCTGGCCGTGTCGTAATCGTGAGCCGCTGCAACTGCCCAACCCCCTCGCCCACTTCGGCACCACCTTCGCCCCGGCTGGCCCGGCCGCTTCGTGGAAGGCGAGTTGAAGCGTGGGCGGGCGGCATCGCTCCCACGTTTCAGGTCATCAGTCTGAGTAGAGGTTCATAACGTCGCAGGCCGGGGTGAAGGTTGAGAGGCAAATCCATGCCCCCGATCCCCCCATGCCCCCGCCGGCGGGGGCATGGGGGGATCGGGGGCATCTCCCGTGGCCTATGGAGTCCGCAGGCGAGAGCGTATTGGTGCTGCCCGGTCGCTCGCCCGCCTGACTGCTCGGCCGGGGGGTACAATCCGCCACTGCCCCACGGTCGGAGGTGTCGGCCGTGACCCGCCGCGGACGCCCGCCCAAGTTCACCCCCGAACTGGCCGCCGAGTTCTGCCGGCTGGTCGGCGAGGGGCTGTCCCGCGCGAAGGCGGCGGCGGCGGTCGGGATCACCTCGAAGACGGTGTGCGTGTGGATGCGGACCGGGCGACCTGGCGGGCCGACGAATTATGTTCATTTTGTGGCGGAAGTGCGGGCCGCCGAAGCCGGGTTCGTGGCGAGGAATGTGGCGTCGGTGGTGCGAGCGGCCGGGCCACGCATCGAGCGGGTGACGAAGACCACCACCGGGCCGGACGGATCGATGACGGTGCAGGTGACAGAGCGGGAGGTTTCTGACTGGCGGGCGGCGATGTGGCTATTGCAGTGCAAAGACCCGGAAACCTTCGGTTCACACCGCAGCGAACTGCGTGCCTTGAAGCGGGAATTGGCCGCACTCCGGCGGCTGCTCACAGCGGACGACAAATTCCATCCGATGGACGTTCCCCCGCGACGTGTCAGCTCGGCATAATACGGCTGGGTTGTCGTCCGCCTGATCCGCGGCCGGCACAACGCGGCCGGTGGGCGGTGGCGGACGAGTCCCTGCCATCACCACCGGCCGGCCCACCCCGGACTCACCAACATGTCTTCCCCCGTGGCGGAACTGCCCGCTGTCCGCGCCGCCCGTGAAGCCCGTGCCCGTCAAGCAGCCGAAGAACGTGAGCGGGAGGCCGACAGGGTGCCGCCTGATCTCTCGACCGCGGCGTTGGCCTTCGACGAGTGGCATCTCACGCTGGCCGGCGAGTTGGGCCGTTCGCCCACTCCCGAAGAACAGGCGGGTCGGTTCGACCTCCTGGCCGGGGAACTCGCCGATGCGGTGGAACGGCACGCTCTTCCCGACTTCTGGGACATGCTGCCCGCCGACCCCTCCGGGGCAACCCTCCGCATCCTGCTCGAACCACCCCGGACGGACTTCCGAACCCACTTCCTCACTCTGCTGAACGCCGACCCGCTGGCATTTGGCCCCCCTCTCTACTACCAGCCGTCGCAACTCCACTGGCTGGTGGACGACTACTTCACACTCCGCCGGCTGCCGGCAGTGCTCTCGCTGGACAGTTTGCAGGACTGGTTGAGGGAGCGGAAACTTTCGGACGGCGGGCGGGCGCGTCTGGCGACGATGCGGCCGGAGGTGCGCACGCTCCGCGATGTGCTGAGCTTGATGGGGGAGAAGAACCCGGTGTTCGCGTTCAGCCCGCGGGGGATCGACGCGCTGGTCGATGAATGCCTCGTGCGTGTTGGTAAGCGGTCGCGGTCGGAATACCTGGCGCTGCCTGTGGCGGCGGTGCTGGAGTGGATGAAGACCTGGCCGCCACCGCATGAGGCGGTTGTGCCCGCAACCGAAGAAGGCGCTGCGGGACCATCCGCCGGGGACAAAACCACCCGCGCCGATGCCGTGGTCAAGATCAGCACCCACTACGCAAGCCTCACCGAGAAGCAGAAGGGGGCGATGATCGTCCGTAAGTATGCGGAGGTCGCCGGTTGCTCAACAGGTCTGGCCTCGGGGATCTTGAGCGATTTGAGCATTGCAACGAAAGGCAAGGCAGGAAAGCAGGCTGGCAAACCTCGAACCATTCCGGGTGGCGGAGAACTGGTTGCCGTTCTTACTTCTCCCTCGACCGATGAAGTGTCCGATGCGCAAGCCGAACTGCTACGGCAAGCGATCGAGAAGCACGGCGTCGAAAATCTTGTGAAAGTAGCCGAGTTGTACGCCACACAAGAGGGGGGGGACGACGTGTAGTCGCCGTGTTCATGAACGTTCATGAACACCGATGCGCTGTAGATACCTGAAATCCTAGCGGTTCATCACTTTCTCTTGTGAACGCCGCAATCGGTGTAGGGGCGCGATTCGGACGCCCCCACCAGTTGCGAGCCGTCCGCATGACCACCGCCATTCCGCCCCCGCCGCCCTACCTCTCCGACAGCCCCCTCTACCTGCTGGCCGTGCTGTACTCCGCCCGGCGGAGCAAGGACCGTGCGCTTGAGGAAGTTACCCGATGCCGGCTGAACAAGCTGGGCGTGCGGGTGGTGTTCGCCGCCGAGTTGCCCGTGCCGCCGAAGGGGGGAACGCCATGACTGACCCCCTGCGCCCTGACCGCCGCAAGCGCCGCACCTTCCGACCGCTCGCCGTTGATGCCAAGCGGCTGGCGAAGCTGCTGAGTGTCGGTCTTCGGACCGTCCGCACCTGGGATGCGGCCGGCAAACTGCCAACCCCGTTCCGTATCGGTGCCCGCAAGCTGTGGGATGTGTCGGAAGTGAAAGCCTGGATGAAGGCCCGAGCCCCCGACCGGGCCGCGTGGGAAGCGATCAAGAAAGCTCACACCTGATTCGTTCCGTCTACCCCGCCCGCCGACGCCGCGGGCCGGCCCCCTCCGCGCTACCGGCGAGGACCGGCCCGGACTGGTGACGGCGGACACACTACGAGGACTTACGATGTCTCTACCTGATCTGACCCCGCCGCGCGACGGCGGCAAGAAGGCGTTCTATGCCGACCCGACCCGCAAGCCGACGGTGCTGGCGGTGAACCCGGACGGCATCTCCGTCATTCTCAAGGATGCGCCGCGGTGGGTGCTGTGGAAGCTGGTGCTGAAAGGCGGGAAGTGGACGAAGGTGCCGACGCAGGCGAGCGGGCGGAACGCCAGCAGCACGAACCCGAAGTCGTGGGCCGCGTTCCCTGACGTTCTGCCCGTGTACCGGGGGGGCACGTCCGACGGCTTCGGGTTCGTGCTCGGCGGGGAGTTCGTCGGCATCGACCTGGACGACGTCCGCGACCCGGCGACCGGGGAGTTGGTGTCCTGGGCAGCGGAGTTGGTGAGCACCGCCGGCACCTACGCCGAGGTGTCGCCGAGCGGCACCGGGGTGAAGTTGTTCGGATTCGGGACGTGGGGCGGGAAGTGGCACAAGCGCCCGCACCCGTCCGGAGTGGGGGAGATCGAGGTGTACGCCGACGGACGGTTTTTCGTCGTCACCGGCCACTCGGCGACCGGCACCGTGGCCGAGGTGAACGACATCCAGCCCGCTCTCGACCGGCTCGCCGGTCTGTTCGCCCCGCCCGCCCTGACGCTGTACGACGAACCGCCACCACCTCCGCCTGTCGTGCCGGCCGGCAGCGGGTGCCTGCTGACCGACGACGAACTGCTCGACCGCATCCGTGACTCGAAGCAGGGAGAGAAGTTCGCACGGCTGTGGGCCGGCGACACGTCGGACCACGCCGGGGACGACTCCGCCGCCGACCTTGCCCTGTGCGGCATCCTGGCCTTCTGGTGTGGGCCGGACGCGGGGCGGATCGACCGCCTGTTCCGCCGCTCCGGGCTGATGCGGGACAAGTGGACCGCGCGGCGGGGGGCGACCACCTACGGCGAGCGGACCATCGACAAGGCCCTCGCCGGCCGCTCCGAGTTCTACGACCGTGACGGCCGGAAAAGTGACTCTCCTGACGCGGCTTCGGAAGGCGAACCGGACGACCGGCCGGCCATCCAGGTGACGACCGAAGAGCATCAGGTGAACTCCGCCGCCCTCGCCGCCCTCGCCCGCGACCCGGACGTGTACCAGCGGGGTGGACTCCTCGTCCACGTCACTCACGAGCCGGCGGACGGCACGCTCATCCGCAAGCCGGTCGCTGAGCCGAAGGTGCGTGAGTTCCCCAAGCCGCTCCTCCGCGAGGTGTTCACCCGCACAGCGCGGTGGGAGCGGGAGGTGAAGGCCAAGGGGGAAGTCCAGACCGTGCCCGCTCACCCGCCCACTTGGGCGGTGGACGCGGTCCACGCCCGCGGGCAGTGGCCGGGGATGCGTCGGCTGGAGGCGGTCATCACCCACCCCGTCCTGCTCCGCGACGGCACGGTCCTGAGTACGAACGGCTACCACCTGCCGTCCGGGTTGCTCGTCGCAATGCCGTCCGGCTTGTCGGTGACGGTGCCCGACGCCCCGACGCCGGCGGATGTGGCTTCAGCGGTCGAGACGTTGCTCGACCCCCTGACCGACTTCCCGTTCGCAAGCCCGGCCGACCGGGCCGCCTTCCTCGCCGCCCTTCTCACCCCGCTGGCCTGGTTCGCGTTCGACGGGCCGGCCCCGCTGTTCCTGATCGAGGCCAACGTGAGGGGGGCAGGCAAGGGTCTGCTGGCCGACGTGGTCGCCCTCACCCTGCTCGGCCGGCGGTTCTCCCCGACCACGTACACGAAAGACAAGGACGAGATGCGGAAGCGAATCACCAGCCTGGCGGTCGAGGGGGAGCGGATGGTGCTGCTGGACAACCTGGCGGAGGTGGTGGGGGGCGACGTGCTCGACGCCGCCCTCACAGCCGACCGATGGAAAGACCGGGTACTCGGGGTGAATCGCACATATGACGGCCCGCTGCACGTCACATGGTTCGCCACCGGGAACAACGTGCAGTTCCGGGCCGACACCGCCCGCAGGGTGTGCCCGATCCGGTTGGAGTCGCCCCACGAGCGGCCGGAACTGCGGGACGATTTGAGGTACCCGAACCTGCGGTCGCACGTGCTGGCCAACCGCGGGCGGCTGCTGACCGCCGCACTCACCATCCTGCGGGCATACATCCTGGCCGGGCGGCCGAAGCACGGGTTGGAGGCGTGGGGCAGTTTCGAGGGCTGGTCGGAGACGGTCCGAGAGGCGGTGGTGTTCGCCGGCCTGCCCGACCCCGGCCACACCCGCACGGCGCTCCAGACGACGGCCGACCAGGACGCCGTGCTGATGCATACGATCCTCGACGGGCTGGCGGTGATGGACCCCGAGCGGAAGGGTCTGACGGCGGCCGAGATCGCCGGGTGGTTGCTCGCGCCGGGCAAGCGGACGGCGTGCGAGGAGATGAAGGCCGCGGTCGAAGAGCTGTGCGGCAAGTTGGACTCCGCTGCCCTCGCGTACAAGTTCCGCCACTTCCGCCGGCGGAACTTCGGCGGGCGGATGCTGGACGCCGTCACCAGCGGCAAGCACGCGGCCCGCTGGCGGGTGTGCGACACCGGCGGGCAGGCCGTCCGGGTGGATGCCCCCCATCCACCCGATGCCCCGCCCCACGCCATGACCGACCGGGGGGATGGGGGGCATCGGGGGGATGATCTCCACCCGCCCGAAGCCGATCCGCGGGCGGAGGGTTTTCCCGCGTGGGCCGACCCGACCGCCTTCGACGCCCTGCTCGTCTCCCGCGGGAAGCGGATGGCGGAGGTGGTGGCGGTGTTGAACGCGGGGGCCTCGGCGGCCGACCCGTATCCGGCCGACGCCGGGTTCGAGGAAACTCTCACCGACCACCGCAAGGCCGCCGTCGCATGGCTGGAATCCTTCCCAATGCCCGAGTCCGCGGGAGGGAAGGAGGGAACGAAGGCAACCATGACGCTTCCCTCTCACCAGTGAAGCCCATTCCTCCTGAAGAATGCGCACCCGTGTTCGGTGCTCACACACCCGGCTACACGCGGCTTATCGCCCATGTATTACTCCGCCGTGTGACCCGAACAGGTTGACGCCGCCGCTCGGCGCTCCGGCGTCGCGGACATCGAATCGAAAACCGAGGTGGCGCGCCGCCGTCGCCGTCGGGTATAGTTCTCCCGCCTTTGGCCGGTCGGTGGGGTGCGACCTGAGAACCGCCCCCGCCGGCCGTGCCGTTCTCAGAAAGGTTCCCATCACATGCCGAAGCCGTTCAAGCTGCAAAGCACCCGCACGCTTCCCCCCGCCGCCGACATTCTTCAGCACGACGGCAAGCCGCACGTCCGCTTGCGGGAGCGGAACCGCACCGTGCTGTTCCCGCTGACGAAAGACGGGAAGAAGTACCTCCGCCCGTCGAAGTGCTGGTACTTCGAGTACCGGGACGCGACCGACACCGTCCGCCGCAAGAAGGGATTCACCGACTTGAAGGCGACGGAACAACTCGCCGGGGAGATGGAGCGGAAGGCGGCGCGGATTGGCGCGGGGATGATCGACCCGGCCGAGGAGCACTACCGCCGCCCGCTGGCCGATCACGTCGCCGAATACGCCGCCCACCTGGAAGCGAAGGGGGACACCGGCGAACACGTCACGAAGACGACGGGGCTGATGACGGCACTGTTCGCTGGGGCGGGGTTCGTGTTCCTCCGCGACGTGGACACGGCGAAGGCGAACGAGTGGCTGAACGCCCTCCGCCGCGACGGGGACGCCGTGGAGCTGCCCGCCGGGGCGGACGGCTTCACCCCGAAGGCCGTCGCCGGATTGTTGGGTGTCACCCGAAGCGCCGTCGGGAAGAGCCTCCGCCGGCTGGGGCTGACCGCCGTCGGCGAAGGCAAGGCCCGTCGCATCCCCCGCGCCGCCGTCGAAGCCCTCGCTCTCATGCGGGCGAAGGGATGCGGGCCGCAACAGCGGAACCACTACGTTCGGGCCGTCCGCGGGTTCTTCCGCTGGCTGGTGAAGGCCAAGCGGGTCGGGGCGAACCCGCTGGACGCGCTCGGGTTCGACAAGGCGACCGCCGACGACATCCGGCACGCCCGCCGGGAGTTGACGGCCGATGAACTCCGCCGCCTGTTCGACGCCACCCGCGCGAGCACCCTCACGTTCCGCGGGCTGACGGGGGAGGATCGGTACGCGCTGTACCTGACCGCCGCCGGCATCGGCTTCCGGGCGACCGCCCTGGCCAACCTGACGCCCGAGCAGTTCGACCTCACCGCGAACACCGCCACCCTGCCCGCGAAGCTGAACAAGTCTCGCAAGACGAAGGTGCAACCCATCCCGTCCGACGTGGCCGCCGAACTGGTGCGGTACTTCGCCGGCAAACCGGCCGGCCAACCGATCTGGGGCGGGACGTGGGCGGAGAAGGGGGCCGAGATGCTCCGCATCGACCTGGACGCCGC
>JANNQE010000506.1:0-7285 GCA_031441625.1 Planctomycetia bacterium | reverse complement strand
CGATGGCGAGCGCGAGGATGGCGAGCGACTGGTTCGCCACCCCGAACATCGGCCAGATGGTGGCCACGGAGCCGGTGTAAATGAGTGTTCCCCACCCGGCGGTAATTACCCCGCTGGCAATCAGTGCCCCCGGCAGCCAATCCGGGCGGGCGAACTTGGGGAACACCTTGCCGACGGTCTCTTGCAACAGGAACCGGCCGATGCGGGTGCCGGCGTCGATGGTGGTGAGGATGAAGAGCGCCTCGAACATGATGGCGAAGTGGTACCAGTACTTCAGCAGCCAGTCGCCGCTCACGCCCATCCAGCGGAAGGTGTCGTCGAACACCACCGACATGCCGACGGCCAGCGTGACCGCCCCGCCGGTGCGCCCGCGGAGCGATTCCCCGCCGACCTGCTCTTCCACTTTGCCCAGGTTCAGGTGGGCCACGTCCTTGCCTTCGGACGCCATCGGCGGGTACTTCTCGTTCATCTCCTGCTGCTTCTTCTGGAACACCTGCACTTTGTCGATGGGGATGTTGATGTCGTAGTACAGGTCGTTCGGCAGCGCCGCGGACGCGATCAACGCGGTCACGCCGACGACGCCTTCGATCAACATCGCCCCGTAGCCGATGGGCCGGACGTGCGATTCCTTCTCGATCATCTTCGGCGTGGTGCCGCTGCTGACGAGCGAGTGGAACCCGCTCACCGCCCCGCACATGACGCAGATGAACACGAACGGGAAGATGTTGCCGGCGAACGTCGGCCCGCCGTTCTGGTAGACCTCGTTCAGCATCGGCGCTTGCAGCGGCGGGTTGGCGATGCACACGCTCGCCACCAGCAAGATGACGGTGCCGATCTTGAGGAAGCTGCTCAGGTAGTCTCGCGGGCCGAGGAGCAACCAGACCGGCAGCACTGCCGCGACGAACCCGTAGATCGCCAGGGCAATCGCCGTCTGTTCCTTGCTGAGCGAGAAGAACGGTTCTAGCGGGGAGCCGGGAATCCACCCGCCGACGACCACCGCGCCGAGCGTCAGCGCCCCGCCGATGATCGACCCGGCCAGCACCCCCACCCGCTTCCAGAACTTCATCAGCAGCCCGACGAAGATGGCGATGGGGATGGTGCACGCGATGGTGAACGTGCCCCACGAGCTGCCGGGCACGACCTGCGTGCAACCGGCGGGGAGGACAAGCGTGTTATCCTTGTCCCAGAACTGGTTCGGTTCGGCATCGTGACCGAGACGGTAGCGGTGTTCGCCTTCGAGGCGGGATTCTGTTCCGGCGGGAACGCGAATCCAAAAGAACTCGCTCCGCTCCGCCCAAGTCGCGGAACCAGGGTATCGAACGGCGTATGCGGGGAAACGGAACTGCGTGCTCTTGCCATCAGGGGCCGGGAACGCGCTCACCTCCTTCAACGCCCATGGGTACTTCGATGCGTTGTCCTTCGCCGCTAGTTCGGTCCCCGCGGGCAGCTTCGCCTCCTCGCCGCCTAGAGCTTTCACCACCACGATGCCGAGGCCGGCGAGCGCGATCGTGATGATGAAGAGGATCGCCACCGCCGAAATCACCGCCGCCGGCTTGCCGAGTTCGTGTTTCGCAATCTCGGCGATGCTCTTCCCACCGCGGCGGACGCTCGCCGCCAGCACCAGCATGTCTTGCACTGCACCCGCCAGACACACGCCGATGACCAGCCAGAGCAACCCCGGCATATACCCGTACTGGATTGCCAGCACCGGGCCGATGAGCGGGCCGGCCCCGCTGATGGCCGCGAAGTGGTGGCCGAACAGCACCCACTTGTTGGTCGGGTGGTAGTTCTGGCCGTCGGGGTTGGTGGTGGCGGGCGTGGGGCGGGTGTCGTCCAGGCACGCCACCTTCGCCGCCAGGAACTTGCTGTAGAAGCGGTAGGCGATGGCCAGCACGCACAGCACGCCGATCATCACCGGCATGGCGTGCAGGATGAGGCGGTCGCTGCCGTCCGGCAGTTGCTCCCAGTGGTAGAGCGTCAGTGCGAAGAGCGACATGGTGTGTCGGGGAGTGGTGGGATCGGGTGAGGGACAGGGTATCCAAGACCTCACCCCCCGTCCCCCTCTCCATGTCATGGAGAGGGGGTGTCCGTCCGAGACCTCACCCCCCGTCCCCCTCTCCATGAATGGAGAGGGGGTGTTCAACCCGCGGAAGCTCTTCACCTTTCGCAGACGAACCTACCAGGCATCCGTCTTGAACACCCCCTCTCCATTCATGGAGAGGGGGACGGGGGGTGAGGTCTTTTCTACCCTGTCCCCACCCCCTCCCACTTCGGAGCGACCCCATGCGGTTCGCGCTCTCCCTCCTCGCGGTCACGTTCGCCGCTCTCGCCGTTCACGCCGACGACCCCGCGCCCGGTGAACTCCTTAAGGGCAAGTTCGCCGACAGCAAGATCTTCCCCGGCACCACCCGCGACTACACCGTGTACGTGCCCAGCCAGTACGACGGCAAAACCCCCGCCTGCCTCTGGGTGAACCAGGACGGCGTGCAGTTCAACGCCCCGAAGGTGTTCGACAAGCTGATCGCCAGCAAAGACATGCCCGTCACCATCGGCGTGTTCGTCACCCCCGGCGTGCTGCCCGCCGCGAACGAGAACGCCCTCCCGCGGTACAATCGCAGCTTCGAGTACGACGGCCTCGGCGACGGCTACGCCCGGTTCCTCGTTGACGAACTCCTTCCCGCCATCGAGAAGGTGAAGACGACCGACGGGCGGGAAATCAAGCTGAGCAAGAACCCGAACGACCGCGGCATCGGCGGCAGCAGCAGCGGGGCCATCTGTGCGTTCACCGCCGCGTGGGAACGGCCGGACAGCTTCCGCCGCGTGTTCAGCGCCGTCGGCACCTATGTGGGGCTTCGCGGCGGGAACGAGTACCCCACGCTGATTCGCAAGAGCGAGCCGAAACCGCTGCGGGTGTTCCTCGAAGACGGCGAGGGCGACCTGAACATCTACGCCGGCGACTGGTGGATGGTGAATCAGGAGATGGAGCGGGCGCTCAAGTTCGCGGGCTACGAAGTCGAGCACAGTTGGACTCCGGTGAAGGATCAGCCGAAGGACTATGGCAAGCACAACGGCATCCACGCCACGGAGATCTTCCCCGACGCGATGAAGTGGCTGTGGAAGGACCACGGCAAGGCGGACATCAAGGCGGGGGCCGGCTCACCGCAGATGCAGCAAGTGCTGCTCCCCGGCGAGGGCTGGAAGCTGGTCGGCGACGGGTACAAGTTCACCGAAGGGCCGATCGCCAACGCGAAGGGCGAAGTGTTCTTCACCGACGTGCCGAACGGCAAGACGTACAAGGTCGGCAGCGACGGCAAGCCGGCGGTGTGGTCGGAAGACAACGGCAAGGCGAGCGGGTTCGCGTTCGGGGCGGACGGCACCTTCTACGGCTGCGGCGGGTTCGGGCTGGTGAAGTACGACTCGGCACTCAAGACGACGAAGGTGGCCGACGGGTTCGCCGGCAACGACTTCGTCGCCCTGAACAACGGCACCTTCTACGCCACCGCCCCGGCCGGCGGGAAGAACGAGATCTACTTCATCGACGCGAAGGGCGAGAAGAAGGCGGTGGACGCCGGCATCAAGTTCCCGAACGGCATCACCACCTCGCCCGATCAAACGCTGCTGTACGTCGCCGAAAGCCGCACGCACTGGGTGTACAGCTTCCAGATTCAGGCCGACGGCACGCTCAAGCACAAGCAGAAGTACTTCCACCTGCACGTGCCCGACACCGCCGACGAAGCCAGTGCCGACGGGCTGAAGGTGGACCGCGACGGGCGGGTGTATGTGGCCACGAACACGGGCGTGCAGTTCTGCGACCAGCCGGGCCGGGTGAACGGCATCATCCCGACGCCGAACGGCAAGTGCGCGAACATCGGCTTCGGCGGGGAAAGGTTCGACACCCTGTACGCCACCTGCGTGGACAAGGTGTACGCCCGCAAGCTGAAGGTGACCGGGTACAACCAGTTCGACAAGCCGCTCACGCCGAAGAAGCCGGGGCTGTGACGAGGGGGCCGCACCGACCTGTTTGCGAGCGGGGGCCTGCGGGTGTTGGTGAGCCGCCGGCCGTGCCGTCGTGATGCTCGATCCCGAACCCGTCGCCACGGAGAGACCCGATGCCGCCGCTCGCCGACCGATTCGCCGGCTGCCTGCTCGGGCTGGCCGTGGGCGATGCGTTCGCCGCCCCGTTCGAGGGCGTGCCCGACTGGTTCATCCTGTCCGAACACGGCCTGCCCGAACGGTTCATGCAGTTCCCGCTGAACGACCCGATGCGGTACACCGACGACACCGAGATGATGATCGGCGTGGCCGAAACGCTCGCCGACCTGGGGCACATCGACGCCGACCACCTGATCGGCCGGTTCGCCGCCAACTACACCCCGGATCGCGGGTACGGCCAGGGGGCGCGAAAGGTGCTCGACGCCGCGAAGGCGGGCGAAGACTGGAACCGCATCGCCGAGACGAACTTCCCCGGCGGGTCGCTGGGCAACGGTGGCGCGATGCGGGTGGCCCCGGTCGGGCTGTTGTTTCACCAAGATTTGGATCGCGTGTGGGACGAAGCGGGGAAGTCGGCACACCCGACGCACCGCCACCCGGTCGGCATCGAGGCGGCGCAGGTGATGGCCCTGGCCGTGGCGCTGGCGGTGCGGAGCGAGAGCATCGAGCGGAAGCCGTTCCTGAAACAGTTGCGGGAACGGGTGAAGACGGACGAGATGACGTGGGCGCTCGACACCGCCATCGGGTTGCGAAAGGGGGATCAGTATTCGGTGCTCGGTAGCGGGCTGGAAGCGCACCGCTCGGTGGTCACGGCGATTGCCCTGTTCGCGGTGGAAGGGGGCGACTTCATGCGGGCGGTCGGCCGGTGCATCGCACTCGGCGACGACACCGACACCCTCGCGGCCATGGCCGGGGCACTCTGCGGGGCGTTGCACGGATTGTCGGCGGTGCCGTATGTAGACAAGCTCGAAGACGGCAAACGGGGAAGAACTCATATCCGCGAACTGGCAGCGAAGCTGGTGGGGCGGGTGAGCGAGTGACCCGCCGTTCGGAGCAGAGTTGGGTTCGGCCCTTTGACTACTTGCCCTGTAACTTCTTCCGGCTGACCGGCCACTCCTCCCCATCCACCCCCTTGACGGGCTTGTTCAGCTCCAGGAACTGCTTCGGCGCGGGTCCGCCGTCCAGTCCGAGGTGAATGGTTAGAGTGGTGTCAGTCGCCGAGTAGATGCCGTTCTCCGGTTTGTCGTCCTTTTTGCCCCCGGCGGGGGTGAGGGTGATTTTCTTCGGCTCCGCCTTCGTGTCGAGCGTGATCGTCGCCTCTTTGCCGGTCGGTTTGCCCTCCGCGTCGAGCCAGATGAGGCGGTCCGCACGAACGAAGAAACACGGCCCTTGGAGGACCGGGTTCCGGACCACCTGCTTGCCTTCCCGGTGCTCGATCCCACCGGGCGAGGTCTGCCAGAGGCCTTGGAACTTCTTCAACTCGGCCTGGGGATCATCCTTCTTGGGTTCGTCGGCGAACGCACCGCGTTCGGCCGACGGAAGCCCCAATGCAATCACCGACGTGACGCAAATCGCGAGTACGGTTCGCATATCGAAGGCCTTTTTTGTGGCCGAACTTGGCGTTCGGCAGGTCTGCTTCTTCGGCTGGAACGGATTCGCCGAACTGGGCCGGGTCGTCTGACGGTATCCCACGACCGCGGGCGGGGCAAACACCTTTTCCCGTAGTCGAGCGATTCCGCCGGTTGTTTGGCAATCGGGATGGACACCCAACAAGTGAAGCGGGGTCAGCAGCCTGTGAGCCCGACGCGCGAGCGAGGGGCCAGCCGCCTCACCGAGAGTCCGCGAGCGAAACGACCCCCACCGCCTCCTGACCGTCCGCACACGCGGTTGGCCCCTCGCTCGCGCGTCGGGCGACTGACCTTCGGGAAAGGAATGTCACCCGCCCGCAGTAAGCCGCCCCCAGGCCGAAGGCCTGAGAGTGTTCAGCCCAGGGCAACGCCCTGGGACCGAGACCCCTCCACCCGCCACCCTGCAGGGGTGGGAGAGCGGTCGCAGGCCTTCAGCCTGCGGGTGGTTGGCGATGCCCACCCAGGGCGTTGCCCTGGGCTGAACACTCTCAGGCCTTCGGCCTGGGGTCGGAGTTCGCTGGCATTGCTTTCACACCCGCCGCCGGTGTTCGCAACGTGACGGTATCAGTCACCGCCGCCGGGTGCGGGATTCGCCGTAAGTGCTTGGCCGGCATGGGACGTTCTTCGATTCGGACATGGTTCCACCAGAGGGTGGGTGGAAGTAGAACGAAACCATCCGTGGTGGCCGCGTCAGATCCCCGACCCGTCCTTCTCTTCGACGACGTGCAGCCCGCACTCCTTCTTCGCCTGTCCCGCCCACCGCCCGCTGCGTTCGTCGTCGCCCGCCGCCACCGCCCGCGTACACGGCCAGCAACCCACACTCGGATACCCGCGGTCGTGCAGTTCGTTGTACGGCACCTCGTTCTTCACGATGTGCGCCCACACCTCGCGCTTCGTCCAGTGGAGCAGCGGGTTCACCTTCAGGATGCCGAACTTCGTGTCGCGTTGCACCACACTCGCCACCCCGCGGTCGGTCGTCTGGTCCTTGCGAATGGCACTGATCCAGGCGAGCGGGGCGTGACGCTCGAGTGCCGCCCGCAGGGGCAGCACCTTGCGGTCGTGGCAGCACTGGTTCGGGTCGTGCTGGTGCAGCGGCCCGGCGTGCGTCTTCTCGTACTCGCTCACGGTGGTCGTCGGCTTCACCAACTCCACGTCCATGCCGTACTTCGCCTTCAACTGATCCCGCATGGCCAGGGTTTCGGGGAACTGGTAGCCGGTGTCCAGGTTGATGAGCGTGACGCCCGGCTCGATGCGGCTGAGCATCTCGATGATGCAACACCCCTCCGCGCCGAACGCGGTCGCCATGAGCAACTTCGGGTGGAACCGGCGGACGGCCCAGGCGAGCACCTCCTGCGGCGGGGCGTGGGCGAGCAGTTCGTTGGCGGCAACCAGTTCGTCGTCCAGCGCGTCAACCGGCATCGGGCGGCACTCGGCGGGCGGAAGGGGGGTGTTATCTGCATTGTGCGGGGTGTGTCAACAGGACACAGCCACCACCCGTGAAATGAGAAGATGCCGGGATTTCGGACTCGTCAGCGGAAAATCTGAGACTTCTCGCTGGACGCGACAGGTTTCAACGCAAGTGCCGCTCGGCACTCGTTTTCAGTGCGAAATCGGGTGGAGATGCCCCTGTCTTCCGGCACCTGGGACCGAGGTCGCGTTCAACGCCG
>JANNQE010000505.1:0-6865 GCA_031441625.1 Planctomycetia bacterium | reverse complement strand
GCGAACACGAAGTTGAACACCGCCTCGGCCGCCTTCTGCTTCTGCACTTCGAACAGGTTGGCCTGCTCCTTCGCCTGCTTAAGGGCGTCTTGCAGCTTCTTGATCCTCTCCAGCAGGGTGTTCTTGCGGTCGGTCGGGATGCACCCGCTGTACAGGATCTGCGTCCACGTCCCGACCGGCACGTCTTTCGTGAACAGCTCAGTCTGCGCCGGGTGCTCTTTCGTCGCCTCGTACTTCACGATGACGGTCGGTTCCTTGCTCGTCCGCAGGCTCTCGTTCGCCTTGCTCCGCAGCAGCCCGCTGTTCGGGTCGTGGCTCCACTCCTCCGCCGGGTCGGGCGTGGGCAGCTTGTTCACGAACGTTTCCAGGTCGTTCACCTGCTTGTCGAGGAACAGGAGGAACGTGACCGGCACGCCGCTCAGGAGGGTCTGGCCGTCCACCACCAGGTCGGCCTTCGCCTGCTGGTTGCCAGTGTCTTGCGTGTAGATCAGGTTCCACAGGTCGGTCCACTTGACGACCGCCTGGCGGATCAGGTCGTCGGCCCGCTGTTGCACCCGCTGGCTCTCGGGCGGCAGCTTCTGCCCGTTCACCTCGTCCATCGGGCGGTAGGTCCGCTCGCGGCCGCTGAAGAGTTGGTCCTTCTGAATGAGCTTGTACAGTTCGGTGACGGCCTTCTCGGCCTCGCCTTTGCGACCGCTCACGACGGCGTTGATCTGGTTCAGCTTGGGCACGGGCGTTCCTCTCGGAGTGTGTTCAAGTCATGACGCCCGCCGGTGTATCGAAGTTCGCGCCACGACACGGTGAGCCGCGGGTGTCAGCCCGCGGGTGCATCTGACCCAGCCGGTTCACCCGAGCGGTTCGCTTCTAAATACGCCTGCAAAATCAGCATCGCCGCGAGCTTGTCGAGCCGTTCCTTTCGCTTCTGGCGGTTCAACCCGGCGTCGATGAGCATGCCCTGAGCGGCGTGGGTGGTCAGCCGCTCGTCGATGAACACCACCGGCAAGTTCAGTACACCGGCGAGCCAGTCGCCGTACTTGCGGTAGGCGATCGCCTTCGGCCCCTCGGTGCCGTTCATGTTCAGCGGCAACCCGACCACCAGCCCGACGATCTGTTCGGCGGCCACGAGTTGACGGAAGTACACGGCGTCCTTCTCGTCGGATCGCCGGGTGTACTGGTCGTAGGGCGACGCCAGCACGCGGTCGCGGTCGCACACGGCCAGCCCGATGCGCACGTCGCCGACATCCAGAGCCAGCAGTCGGCCGCTCGCGGTCATAGGTGTTCCGACCCCGATTGCTTCAGCTTGTCCACGATCTCTTTCACTCGCGCTTCGTCCTGCTTGCGAGCGACCAGCACCGCCTTGCCCGCCTGGATGATGACGAGATCGCTCACGCCGATGGTGGCGATCATGTGCCCGGCGTCGGCCGACACGACGCACCCGGTGCTGTCGATGAGCAGCACTTCGTGACCCTGTACGGTGTTGCCGGCTGCGTCCTGCGGGTTGTGCCGTTCGAGCGCCAGCCAACTGCCCACGTCGTCCCACGTGTACGGGGCACGCAGCACCCGTACAAGCCCGGCGCGGCCGGCCTCTTGCATCACCGCGTAGTCGATGCTGGTGCCGTTGATGCCGTCGTAAATGTCGCGGAACGCCTGGTTGCGGGTCGGGGTGTTCCAGACGTCGGCGATTTTCACGCACGCCGCGTGGATGTCCGGCCGGGTCGCCTTCAACTGCTCCAGGATGGTCTTCGCCTTCCACACGAAGATGCCGCTATTCCAGTCGTACTCGCCGCTCTCGACGAACCTGGCGGCCACCTCCGCCGACGGCTTCTCCTTGAACTCCTTCACCGTGTACATCGGCACGCCGTTTCGCTCGCCGGTCTTCTCGCCGCGGTGGATGTACCCGTACCCCTCGCTCGGGAACGTCGGGCGGACGCCGAAGGTGAACAGGCACTCGGGGTTGTCGTTGGCGAACTGCTCGGCCGCGTGCAGCGCCCGGTGGTACTCGCGCTCGGGTTCGATGACGTGATCGGCCGGGGTGACGACGATGGTGGCGTCCGGGTCGGTCGCGGCAATGAGCGCCGCACCCAGCCCGACGCACGGGGCGGTGTCGCGGCGGCACGGCTCACCGACGATGTGGTCGGTCGGCAATTCCGGGAGTTGCTTGGCCGTTTCCTCCACATACGCCGCGCCGGTGATGACCCACGTGCGCTCCGGCGGCACCACCGCGACCGAACGGTCGAGCGTCCCTTGCAGCAGCGACCGCTCGCCGCTGAAGGTGAGGAACTGCTTCGGCCGGGCGTTCCGGCTGCGGGGCCAGAACCGCGTGCCCCCGCCGCCGGCCATGACCACCCCGTGCAGCATCGCGTCGTCCTGTTAGGTCCGGCTGTGCCGGACGAATACTTGTCCGGCACAGCCGGACCTACGAGAAGAACCGCGGCCCTTCGACCACGGTTCCGACCTTCACCTTCGCCTTCACCTCGGCCGCGTCGAGGGCGAACAGCGGGCTGATCTCGACCACCGCGTTGTCGTCCACCGTCGCCCCAGCGGCACGCATCCACCGCCTCGCCTGAGCGGTCATCGCCGCCTGAACCGTTTCGAGCGAGTCCGGCCCCTCGGCATTCTTCAGCGGGGCGAACTCGACTTCTCGCTTCGCCTCCACCGCCAGCCACCGGTCGGCCATCGGTAATGCATCGAACACGAACCGCTCGAACTTGAGCGCATTCGGTTCGGCCGGGTTCACCGCCTCGCCCGTGGTCGGGTTCCAGTGCGGCACCTTCTTGCGAGCCAGGTGATACGGCAGCCGCTGACGGCCCGTTGTCACTCGCTCCAGGAAGGCCACGCTGAACAGGTGGATGGCCGGGCTGCCGGCGCGGAAGGCCAGCCGGCCGTCGGTGGTGCGCTCCTCGGTCATCGCCTTCGGCATGTCGCTGTACTCGATGATCCCGCACCGCCCGTCGATCTCCGCCAGCACGCCCACCTTCTCCTCGGGTTTCTCCTTGAACACCACCTTGCTCGACACTTCGGAATCGGTGGCGATGTGCCGGCCGACGAACGCCGAGTCGCACACGCTCACCAGCGGGTTGTCCACCTGGAAGTAGAACACGTGCTTGATGCCGGCGTTCTTCAACCGGGCGAGGAACCCGCTGTCGTGCAGGGCGGTCAGCGTGCCGCCGTGCCCGTTCGGGCTCAGGCACAGCTTGCCGGGCTTTTCGAGCAGCACCTTGCCGGTTGCCAAGTCCACCGCCGGCATCGTGCCCTGTTGGAAGAAGTGAACTTGGTCCGGCGACAACTCGAAGTGCCGTTCCTGCTCGAAGTATGCGACCGTGTCGGCGTGGGTGGCCGGGCTGGTCATCACCAGGAACGGCACCGGCGTGCCATACCGCCGGCTCAGCGCCAATACCTTCTCGGCGTGAATGCAGAAGAGCGTCGCCCCGCTCACCGGGCCGACGGACATCAACCCCTTCGGCACCGTCGCCCCGAGCCGCGTGCCCTGACCGCCCGCCACCACCAGCACCGCCACTTCCCCGCCACGCAGCGCCCCCTCGCCGACCGGCACGGCCGACGGGTCGGGTTGCTCCACCGCCAGCGGGCGGATCTGCTCCCGCGGGGGCAGTGCGGCGGCCTTGTCGTCCTTCTGGGCGTACAGCGACTTTAACTCTTTGAAGTCGATGCCACGCAACTGCGCCGCGAACGTGGCGCGCTCGGCCGCAGTCAAGCCGTCCCACCCGTGCAGGACGTGTTCCTGCCCGTGTGCCTTCAACGTGTCGAAAAGGTCGGTCATGGTTAGAACTCTATGCGGAGGCCGTCGTAGGCGAGTGCCACACCGGGCGGCAGCGTCGGTTGGTCGTCCCAATCCCACTTGTGCGACATGTGGGTGAAGTACGTCCGCTTCGGCTTCACCCGCTTCACCACGTCGAGCGCGTCGTCGAGGCCGAAGTGCGACGGGTGCGAGTCGCCCGGCCGCAGGCAGTCGAGCAGCAGTGTGTCCAGTCCTTCGAGCAGTGGCCAACTGGCGTCGGGGATGCGATTCACATCAGTGCAGTAGGCCAGGTCGCCGACACGGAACCCTAGCACGTTGAACCGCCCGTGGATGAGCGGAATGGGCGTAAACCGCTCGCCGAGCAGGTCGAACGGCCGGCTGTCGATGCGGTGGAAGGCGAGCGACGGCAGCACGAAACTGGGGGCGTTGTCCGGCGGCGGGTGGAAGGCGTAGCTGAACGCCTGGCGGATGACCTCTTCCACGTCGTCGGTGCAGAACACCGGCAGGGCGTGCCCCAACTTCATCGGGAAGATGCGGGCGTCGTCCAGGCCGAACAGGTGATCGACGTGGTAGTGCGTGTATAGCACGGAATGCACGAGGCCGATCCGTTCGCGGACCAGTTGCAGCCGCAGTTCCGGGCTGGTGTCGATGAGGATGTTTCCACCGGGCACATGCAACAGCACCGACGGCCGCGTGCGGCTGTTCTTCGGGTTGGTGCTGGCGCAGACGGCGCACTCGCACCCGATCATCGGCACCCCCATGGAGGTGCCGCACCCGAGAACCACCAGTGTGCGGGGCGAAGCCATGCGGCCATTTTACGACGAAACCCCGGCGGGTCACGCCGGGGTTTCGCGGGCGGATGGTTAATTCCAGCTACCCCCCACCGTCCGCTGGAATCATTCCCGAATCGTGGAACCACCCATGCGCCGCAAGCACTTACGGCGAATCTGGTGGGGTCACTGCGGGGTCGCCTTCTCCGCGTTGCCGCCGTGGTCGTCCAAGTGAACCTGCTTATACCCGCCCTTCATCATGAAGACGACGAGCAGGATGAGGAAGCCGACGGCGAGGGCACCGGGCACCGCGGCGGTGTAGAACAGTGCCTTGCGGGCACCCGTGTCGCGGGCGGTGTCGAGCGGCTCCTTGTCCTTCTCGAAGTTGGGTTTCCCGTCCGTGTCCCACCAGTCCTTCAGCCCTTTCAGATTCGCGTCCAGTTTCTCGCCCACCGGCTTGCCCGCCGCCTTCTCTTTATCGAGCGTGGCCAAGTCCCCTTGAAGGGTGGTTTTCAGCAGCGGGCGAACCGGCTTGGTCGACTCCTTCCCCTGTTTCTCCACTTCGGCGTAGGCCGTGTCGGTGGTGAACTCCACCGGCACGGTCTCCTCCTTCCCGTCGATCAGCACCTTGATGTCACGCTTGCCGCCGACGGTGTCGAGCAGGTACGGCACCTTCTCCGCCGGGCCGTCCTTCGCCTTCCACGCGGCCAGCACGTTCCCCTTGTAGTCGTCGAACACCTTCAGCTTGCCGTTGTCCAACCCGGCCACCGGCGGGGCGAAACTCGGCAGTACGCTCGACACCACCGGGAACCCTTCCGGTTTGAGTTCGCCCTTCTTGTCCCCTTCGGTGTGCCGCGAGGCGTACCGCTCGTAGGTCTTTTCCGACTCGGCCCGCAGTTTCTCCACCCCGGCGAGGTCCTGCTTGTACCCGATGCCCGGCCCGCCGAGCATCCCGGCCGCCAACATGCCGATGCCCCCGCTCAGCCCGAGCGCGAGCGCACCCCCCTTCGGGAAGTTCTCCGAGATCACCCCCAGCAGGGTCGGCCAGTAGAACGTCTTGCCCAGGGCGTAGATGGACACCGCCCCCACCCACAGCCAGACGGTGTCGGTGTACGGTTGGCCGAGCAGGAAGAGGCCGAGGGTGCCGAGGACGGCGCTCACCAGCAGCAGGCCGATCGGGTTGATCTTGTGGACGATCGGCCCGGCGAAGAACCGCAGGGTGAACATGAGCGCGTTCGTCCAGATGAACGCGAGCAGCGCGGTTGTCTCGTCCTTCAGCACCCGCGCGGTGATGTTCGTGATCCAACTGTCGGTGCCCAGTTCCACGTACCCGACCAGGGCGTGCAGCACGTAGATGAAGGCGAGGAGCAGGCTGCCGAGGGCGAACCGGCTGTACACCGTGTACGCCAGCCAGATGACGCCGGCGGCCACATACCCCACGACACTGCCCCAAATACCGGGCAGCTTCAGGCCCAGCGCGCCGAGCAAGTTCGGCAACGCCAGTCCGAGGAGGAGGGCGGCCACCGCGAACCCGAGCATGCCGACGGTCCCCATCATGCTCGGCACCGACACGCCGGCCGACTTCGCCTCCGACTTTGGGAACGGGCGGTTGAACATCATCACCCCGTACATGAGCACCGGCACCAGGAACACGCCCAGCTTGAACTCCCACGGGATGGTCCCACCGATGCCCTTAAACACCAGCCCGACCACCGCCCCGAGGATGAGGCCGAGCGGCCAGCCGGCGTGCAGGATGTTCAGCCAGTGCGTCTTGTTCCGCGGGAACAGGCTGGCGGTGAGCGGGTTGATGACCGCCTCGCACGTGCCGTTGCCCAGGGCGAACAGCCACATGCCCACGTTCAGGCAGACGAACGCCGCGTCCTTGCCCATCGCGTTGTAGATGGGGGTGGCGGCGAACGTGATGACGGCCGACGACAGGTGAAGCAGGAAGGCCACCAGCATGATCTTCCCGTACCCGAACAGGTCGGCGAAGAAGCTGAAGAAGATGATGGCGATGCCGAACCCGATCAGCCCACCCCCGCTAATGCCGCCCAACTCCGCCTGAGTGAACCCGAACTGGTTGCCCCAGTCGGCCAGGATGAACCCGCGGACAGAGAACCCGATGCCGGCCGCGATGAGGGTGAAGAAGCTGGCCCAAAACAAGAACTTCTCGTTCGTGCCGACGGATGGCCCGGACGGGGCCGCTACAGTCGCCATGGGTGCGATCACTCCGGGAGGGGGCGTCGGGGAAGGGAAGACACCCGTGAAGTGTGGGGATGATACCGACGCCGGATTCAAACGGCGAGCCGGGAGCGTGAGCGACCGGAGTTTGCTTGCC
>JANNQE010000504.1:0-7269 GCA_031441625.1 Planctomycetia bacterium | reverse complement strand
GTTGCGAGACCCAGGGCTTCCGCCCTGGGCTACATCCGACGGCCCCTTCGGGGCGAAGGAGGAAACGTTACCCCCGCTCGTCCCCTAACAACTGCGGCACCTTCTCCCGCAGGCGCTCGATCTCGCTGATGGTTTCGCCCAGGTACGCCAGCAGTCGTAGGTCGTCGCGGTTCACCGTGCCGCCGCTGAACAGCCACGCCCGCACCCGCAGCAGCTTGTACAGCTTCACCAGTTTGCGGTCGGAGATGAAGATCTTGTCTTCCCGAATCAGCGTCTTCACCACCCGCTGATATTCGCGGAACACGTCGGCCGGGAAGAACCGCGTGCGGTCGTTCTGCTCCTCGCCGTTCACGTCGGTCTTCGTGTTGGCGAACAGGTGCGTCAGGTAGCGGTTGGCCTTCAGGAAGTCGTCCAGGCTGGCGTGCCCTTCGGCCCACGGCTTCTGGTTCAGCCCCTTGTACGCCTCGCCCCGTAGCCCCGAGTCGATCAGCTCTTGGAAGTGGTCGTCCTGCACCGGGCGGCTCATCACCTTCAGCACGAAGCGGTCTTTCAGCGCGGCCAGTTCGCCCTGCTCGGGGATCTCGTTCGTCGCGGCGAACATCACCCGCAGGGGCACCGCCTCCGGCTTGCCCTCCTGGTAGAACTTCTTCTCGTTGATGATGGTGAGCAGGATGTTCAGGATGGCCGAGTTGGATTTGAAGATTTCATCCAGGAACACGAGCGTGGCGGTGGGCAGCTTGCCCTCCTTGCGGCGGATGTACCGGCCTTCCCGCAGTTGCTTAATGTCGATGGCCCCGATGATCTCGCTCGGCTCGGTGAACCGGGTGAGCATGTACTCAAAGTAGTCGTCTTCGGCCACGCCGAGGGCGTCCTTGAACTTCAGCACGAGGTCGGACTTGGCCGTGCCGGGCGGGCCGACGATGAGCAGCGGCTCCTGGGCCACGGCCGCCACGCACATCAGATCGATGATCTCCTGTTTGTTCACGAAGAAGCGGCCGAGGGAGGTCCGCAGGCGGGTGATCCGCTTGCGGAGGTCTTCGGCCTCGTCTTGCAGGTCGTTGAGCGTCAGGTCTTCGGGGGCAGTCTTCTTGGCCATCGCGGGCGGCGTCCGTGGGGGTGCGGGTCGATTTTACGCCCGGACGGACGGCGGGGGTAGCGAAAGGGTTCGCGGAGTTGTTCGGGGGGGGGTGAGTTGACGGCTGACTACTGCATCCCCAGCACGGCATCGACCACCCAGCAGCCCCGCGCGTGCGGCCCCGGCCCGCGGCAGTGGGCGAGGATGTCGGCGTGGTCGCACCCCGCTTCTTCGAGTGCGTCGGCGAGGATGGGCATGCGGTCGAACGCCCGCTCGGCGTAAATGGCGGACGCCAGGGCGACGACCGTTTCGGTTCGCCACGCGGGATCGAAGGCGACGGGGCGGAACGGGTTGCCGAAGATGTCGCGGAGCAAGTCCGCCAGGGCGTGCGATTCCTGCTCCCGCTGTTGCCAGTACATCCACGGCCGATCGAACTCTGTCACCGAGAACGTAACGGCGTCGGCGACGGATTCGATCGCCCCGTACGGGTCGTTCAAAGTCCTCGCGCAGGCGACGGCGGCGGCGAACTCCCCGCGCTGCGTTCGGCGGCCGGGATCGCGGTGCCATCCGTCTTCGAGTTGGAGGACCAAGCTGTCCGCCTTGGCGATGACGGCCGGATCGTTCGGCTTGAGCCAAGGGTGGTCGGCCGCAGTTTCGACCAACCTCACCAGCTTCATACAAAGCTGGTCCGGAAATGGGTCCACAATGCGGCGACAGAAGGCGACGGCGAGGAGTAGGTGCTGCCGGAGACTGGCCCACGTCTCGCCGTGGTGGAGGAGGGGAGGCAGGAGGAGGCTCGACTGCCATTCGGTTTCGGTCACTGCTGTTCTCCCAGTTCACAGCCCGGTTTATTGAATCGGGTTCCACGCCCGCCCTTCGTTGGCGATCATCTTGTCCGCACACTCCGGCCCTTGCGAACCAATCGCATACTCGGTTGGCTGGGGGGCGTCCTCGCGTTCGCTGGCCCGGATGATCGGGTCCATGATCTCCCACGCCCGCTCGATCTCGTCGCTCCGCATGAACAGGCTGGCGTCCCCCTGGATGGCGTCGAGCAGCAGCCGCTCGTAGGCCTCGGGCAGCGCCTTGGTGGCGTAGGCGTCCTTGTAGTTGAACGCCAGATCGCGGGGTTGCAGCCGCACGCCGTCCACGTCCGGCACTTTGGTCTGGAAGTTCAGATCGATGCCCTCGTTCGGTTGCAGCACCAGCCGCATGTGGTTGCACTTGAGCGTCTCGCCGGGCGGCAGCGGGAAGAGCAGGTGCGGCGGGCAGCGGTACTGGATGAACACCTCGCTGTACCGGCTCTTCATCCCCTTCCCGCTGCGGACGTAGAACGGCACGTTCTACCAGCGGGCGTTGTCGATGGTCAGCTTGACGGCCGCGAAGGTGGGCGTCTTGGTCGTCGGCGGCACGCCCGGTTCGGTGCGGTAGCCGGCGTACTGGCCGATGCTCACGCTCTTGCACGCCTCGTCGAAGGTGGGGATGGCGATGCTGTCGAGCACCTTCACCTTCTCGTTCCGCAGGGTGTCGGCCGAGTGCCGGGCCGGGCTTTCCATCGCCACCAGACTGAGCACTTGCAGCAGGTGAGATTGGAACATGTCTCGCAGCACGCCGGACCCGTCGTAGTACGCCCCCCGCTTGCCCACCGTCACCGTCTCGGCCACGGTGATCTGAACGTGGTCGATGTACTGGTAGTTCCAGAGCGGCTCGAACATCGTGTTGGCGAAGCGGAAGATGAGGATGTTCTGGACCGTCTCCTTGCCCAGGTAGTGGTCGATGCGGTAGAGCTGCGATTCCTGCCAGTGCGTGTGCAGCGTGTGGTTGAGTTCCTGCGCGGTGGCCAGGTCGTGGCCGAACGGCTTCTCGATGACCAGCCGGCGGAACCCGCCGGTCTCCTTACTCATGCCGGCGTCGCCCAGCGCGGTGCTGACTTGCGGGTACAACTCCGGCGAGATGCTCAGGTAGTACACCCGCCGCCCGCCGTCGACCCCTTCGTTCGTGGCGAACCAATCCTGCACCGGGGCGATGCCGCCGGGCTTGGTCACGTCCGCGCTCACGTAGTGCAGCCGCTTGGCAAACTCCGCCCACTCGTCGGCGTTCCACATCTCGCCGGACGACTGGAACGCCTCCTTCACCTTGCCGGCGATCTGCTCGCGGTAGGCGTCGTCGGTGAACGGCGAGCGGGCGACGCCGAGAATCCGTGCCTCGGCCGGCAGCCGCTTCTTCACGAACAGGTTGAACAGGGCGGGAATCAGCTTGCGGCCGGTCAGGTCGCCGGACGCGCCGAAGATGACCACGGTCAGCGGGGATGCCATTGCGTTGGTGCCTGTCGGATGCGAGGGGGACGGGGGTAGTTTAAGGAGAGCTCGCCGCCCGTCCCCGTCTCTTCGCCGCGACCCGCGGCAGCGGTTCCCGCCGCCAGCTCCTTCCCCTCATTTTCCGCCAGCCCTCTCGCACGCCGACCGCCGGTGTGGTCTAACTAACGGTATGTCCGTCTCCGCCGCCGACCCGCTCGCCGTCCTCGACTCCCTGCCGGTGTCGGTGTGCCAGTTGGACCGGCAGTGCCGCATCCTTCACGCCAACCGCTGGGCGTGTGACCAACTGGGCCTCGCCCGCGGCGACGTAGTCGGGAAGGTGTGCCCCGACCTGGGCATGCCGGCCGACACATGGGTGGCGTGGAAGGCGGCCCTGGCGGAGTCGTTCGCCACCGGCCGGGGCGGGCAGTTCGAGGACCTCCGCCGCACCGACGTCGAACACCTGGTGGAGTACCGCTTCGCCCCCGACCCGCCGTCCGGGACGGTGTGGGTGGTCGCCCTGACCATTCACGAGGTGGCCGACCTGCGGCGGAATCTGCGGGAGCAGGAGCAAATGTTCCGCGCGTTCCTCGACCGGGTGCCGGCCCACGCCTGGCTGCGGGACGCCGCCTCGCGGTACGTGTTCGTCAACCAGTCGTACCTGTCGCACTACCGGCTGACGCCCGACGACCGCATCGGCAAGACGCCGGTCGACGTGTGGCCGGCGGACGTGGCCGCGCAGTTCCTGGCGAACGACCAGGCGGTGCTCGACGCCGGGCGAGACGTCCAGGTGGTCGAGACCGTCCCCGATCCGGACGGCGGCCTGCGGCACTGGCTGAACGTCAAGTTCCCGTTCGTCGGCGAGGCGGGCGAGCGGTACACCGGCGGCATCGGGGTGGACGTGACCGCGCAGCGTGGGGAGGAGGAGCGGGCCGCCCGCACGGCCAAGCTGGAGAGCCTGGGCCTGCTGGCGGCCGGGGCCGCCCACGACTTCAACAACCTGCTGACGGTGGTGCTCGGGCAGGCCACGCTCGCCCTGCGGCAACTGCCGGCCGACTCGCCGGCGGCCGACCGCCTGCGGCAGATCCAGACGGCCGGCGAACGGGCGGCCGAGCTGTGCGAGCAGATGCTGTCGTTCGCCGGCCGCCGCAAGAGCACGCCCGTCGACGTGGACCTGGCCACCATCGCGCACGACACCGCCCGCCTCGCCCGCGGCCTGCTGCCCGAGTCCACCGCCCTGCACTTCGACATGCCCCCCGGCCCGGTGCTCGTTCACGCCGACCCGACCCACCTGCGGCAGGTGGTGCTCAACCTGATTACGAACGCGGCCGACGCCATGAGCGGGCGGACGGGCGAGGTGCGGGTGAGCGTGACGGCGGCCGACGGCAAGGCCGATCTGACGGTGACCGACCAGGGGTGCGGCATGTCGGCCGAGGTGTCGTCCCGCGTGTTCGAGCCGTTCTTCACCACCAAGACGCACGGGCACGGCCTGGGGCTGGCGGCCGTGCAGGGGCTGATTCACGCGATGGGCGGGGAGATCGCCGTCCACTCGGTGCCGGGGGCGGGCAGCACCTTCCGCGTCCGCCTGTCGGCGGTGTCGGGAGCGGAATCCCGTCCTCTCTCCTGAGCCACGGCTTCAGCCGATCACAGTGCCGCCGCCGGCGGACGCGGCGGCCGTGGCCGTCAACTCCTGCACCCGCAGGAGCGCCGGGTCGTCGGTGCCCCACACGGTGAATCGCCACCCGCCGGGGCCGCGGGCGATGGTCACCATGCCGGCGGCGAACCCCAGCCGCAACTCGCGCCAGCCGTCTTCGGGCTGTTCGTCGGGGAACGCCGGCAGGCCGTCGATCATGCGGATCGTCGGCACCTCACCGGCCTCGGCCAGCTTCGCCGCCACCGCCGGCCACGTCGGTTCGCCCGCCGCGAACGTCACCACTCGTTGAACGCCCATCGGTCACTCGTCCTCTCTCGCATGGGAAACGGCATTCCGATTGTAGACCCGGCCGCGAACCGTGTCGGTGACACCCGCGGGGTTCGCTACCATACTTCTTCCATGCTCTTCGCCGTTCACATCGGCCCGACCGTGTTGCTGCCGGTCTGGGTGACGGTCGGGTTCCTCCTCGGCGGGGTGGCGGTGCTGCTCTCGTTGTGGCGGGTGAACGACCGCGACATCCCCCGCATCGGCGTGCTCACCGCCGCTTTCTTCGTCGCCTCGTCGGTCCACATCCCGCTCGGCGTGGCGTCCGTCCACCTGCTGCTGAACGGGCTGGTCGGCGTCATCCTGCGGTTGCGGTCGCCGCTCGCGGTGGGTGTCGGGCTGACGCTGCAAACGTTCCTGATCGGGCACGGCGGGCCGGACGCACTCGGGGTGAACTTCGTCGTCCTCACGCTGCCGGCACTGCTGGCGGGGGTGTTCAGTCGCAAGCTGTTCCGGGTCATGCCGCCCTTCCCCGCCGGCGTGATCGTCGGCGGGTGTACGGCCGCGCTCACGGTGCTGTTCCACGCGGCGGTGGTGTACGCCGGGTCGGTGGACCGGAGCGGGTTCGTGGCCGGCGTCAGCCTGATCGCCCACCTGCCGGTGATCGCCATCGAAGCGGTGGGGGTGGGGTTCGCGTGCCGCGTTCTGGCGAAGGCGAAACCCGAGTGGCTGGGGATCGAACCGGCACCGCCCGTCGAGCCGCCGACCTGACCGACTGCTCCGTCTTCCCACTTTCGCCAAAGCCGCACACCCCCGCGGTTCGATAACTTTGACACGCTCACGCGCCGGGTGACGACCGCGGTCCCCTTGCGCAAGACGGAACGGACTCCGGAGCCGAACCCCTTGGTCGCCGACGCCCCGGCCCTGGTGGTAGAAACGTCGCACCTGACGAAGATCTACCAGGACCGACAAATCGCCCTCAACGACCTGTCCCTGGCTGTGGAGCCGGGGGCGGTGATGGGCCTGTTGGGGCCGAACGGGGCCGGCAAAACCACCTTCCTGCGGCTCGTCCTCGGCCTGCACTCGCCGACCGCCGGCTGGTGCAACGTGTTCGGCAAGCGGATGCACCCGAACGCCGCCGACCTCCGCCGCCGGATCGGGTACATCCCCACCAACCCGCAGTTCCCCCGCGGCATGACGCCGATTGAATATTTGGACTACATCGGCCGGCTGTTCGGCATGACCCGCGAGAGCCGCAAGCCGAAGCTGGCCAAGCTCATTCGCGCGGTGGACCTGTTGCCGCAGTCGGGTCAACCGATCTCCAACTTCACACCGGGCATGACCGCCCGCCTCGCCGTCGCGTCCAGTCTCATCAACGACCCGGACCTGCTCATCTGGGACGAGCCGACGCACGGCCTGGACGTGGAGGCCCGTCGCGGGATGCTCGAACTCATCAAGACGCTGGCGGCCGAGAAGACGATGATCCTGAGTTCGCACAACCTGAGCGACATCGACGAGGTGTGCAACCACGCGGCCGTGCTGAACAAAGGGCACCTGATCTTTCACGGCAGCTTGCAAGAGCTGAAGGGCCGCATCCGTAAGAACCACTACGAGTTGGACCTGGAGGGCGATCAGAAGAGCATCACCAAGAGCGTGCAGCAGATCAAGGTGATGAAAGAGGTGATCTCGGCGAGCATGAGGCACCGGCGGCTGGAACTGAAGCTGACCGACGACGTGGGCAACACGGGCGTGCTGGCCATGGTGATGCAGACCCTCTTCGACAACAAGGTGACGCTGGTGAGCGTGCGGAGCATCGGCGCGCAGACCGAGACGGCGTACCTGGATTTGGTGGAGAAGGAAGACCAGCGCGGGTTCGCCCGCCTGTTCAAGTTGACGGGTGAGGCGGCGTGAGCCATCCGGGTGAACCGGCGGTGTGAGCCGCCGGGTAATCGGTACCACCCGGCGGCTCACACCGCCGGTTCACC
>JANNQE010000503.1:0-4768 GCA_031441625.1 Planctomycetia bacterium | reverse complement strand
GGGGCCAAGCGCACACCAAGTCTTCCCCCCCCACGGGCGGGGGGTGGTGCTGTGCCCCCACCCCCCCCACAGCGCCGTTGTGGTGGGGTCACGGTGTTGCGTGCCCCCCGCCCCCTGCGCCCCCCCCGCCGGCCCTGGCGCTCGATCTGCTCGCGGCGAACACAACGACCAGATTGCTTCTCGGAGTTGTCATGCCCAAAGACGACGTGCCCGTGCCGGAAGTGGACCCCCTGTCGCTCGACCTGACCAAGCGGGTGGCCGACATCGACGCCATTCACGCGGCCAACCCGCACCGGCATGAGATGGTGATGCTCACCGCGATCACCGAACTCGACCCGGCCCGCCACTTCATCGTCGGGTTCAAGGACATCGGGCACGACGAGTTCTGGGCGCGTGGGCACATGCCCGGTTTCCCGGTGTTCCCCGGCGTGCTCATGTGCGAGGCGGCGGCCCAACTGAGCGGGTACTACGGCACCAGCCAGGGCATCACCGGCGGGCGGATGATGGGCCTGGGGGCCATCGAAAGCTCGAAGTTCCGGCGGATGGTGAGGCCGGGCGACCGCCTCGTACTCGTCGGGCACGGGCTGAAGATCGACCGCCGGCTGATGCGGTTTCACGTCCGCGGGTACGTGGACGGCGAGATGGCGTTCGAGACGGTCGTCACCGGCGTGCCACTCAAGACGGGGAACTGACGTGCGGAAGGATCGCCGACTGACGAAGGATCAACTCGCCCCGTTCATGGTGGAGTTGGGTGGGGTTAGCCGCGAGGCGGAGACGAGCGCGTCCGACCCTGACGCGATCGTCTCCGCCTCGCGGCTAACCGAAATCCACTGGCCCGCCCTGTTCGGCAACACCAACCCCGTCGAGGTCGAAGTCGGCTTCGGGAAGGGATTGTTCCTCGTGTCGTCCGGCGAGGCGAACCCGCACGTCAACTACTTCGGCATCGAATGGATCCGCAAGTACCAGTTCTACGCCACGACGCGGGCAGCGGTGCGGAACCTGCCGAACGTGAAGACGTGCTGTGCCGACGCCAAGATGGTGCTGCGGGACCACATGCCGGCCGCGTCGGTGCGGACGGTTCACGTGTTCTTCCCCGACCCGTGGTGGAAGACGAGGCACAAGAAGCGGCTGCTGATGACGCCCGACTTCGCGGCGAGTGTGTTGACGGTGCTACAACCCGGCGGCGTGCTGCACTTCGTCACCGACGTGGCCGACTACTTCGCGATGGTGACCGAACTGCTCGCCGGCGTTCCCGAGTTCGCGCTGCTCCCCCCGCCGGCCGAGAACGCCCCGCAGCACGACATGGACTACCTGACCAACTTCGAGCGGAAGTTCCGCAAAGAGGGGCGGCCGATTTATCGGAGCCGCTACGCCAAAGGCGAGCGGCCCGCGTGAGCGGGCTGGTGGTGGAAAAGAACCAGGGGGCTTACGCCCCCCGCTCGCCATGTCGCCACCCCGCGGCCTCTTCGCCGTCCAGTCGTAGCGTCAGGCACTTGGCACTCCCGCCGGCCTTCAGGAACTCGTCGAGTTCCACCTCAATCGACGTGTAGCCGGCCTTCCGCAGCGACTCGCCCAATTGCGGGCAGCGGCTGTTGTGAATCACCGTCTTGCCGACCACCACGGCGTTGCACCCGAAGCGGTGGGCCTCTTCTTCCTCCACCGGAATCAGCGTGGGGACGTGGGTGTGCAGCACCCGCCGGCCGTAGGTGTCGAACGCATCGGGGAAGTACAACGCCACGCCGGGGGCGAGCGGGCAGAAGCAGGTGTCGAGGTGGTAGAACCGCGGGTTCACCAGTTCGAGCGGCAGGCACCGCACGCCGAGCTTTTCGGCGACCCAGTGGTGGGCGTTGGCGTCGGATCGCGTGCGATACCCGGCGAACAGCACGTCCCCGCAGAACAGGGCGTCCCCCGCCCCCTCGTGGAAGGTGCGTTCGGGAAGGTGCTCCACGGTATACCCGTTGGCGGCGAACCACGCATCGAACACGGGCGACTCCTTCGCCCGCACCTCGTGCTTGAACCGGCTGCTCAGGAACGTGTTGTGGAACATCAGCCCGGCGTTGGCGGTGAACACCAGGTCGGGCAACCCCTTCACCGGGGTGAGTTGCTCGACCGTCACGCCGAGTGACACCAGGGTGTCACGCAGTTTCGTCCACTGCGTGAACGCCACCGCCCGCACCGCCCCGAGCGAGCGGTTCATCCACGGGTTGATCTCGTACTCGATGCCGTAGTGGTCCGGCGGGCACATCAAGATGCGAGCGGACATATCAAGACCTCATGGGATCGCGTGACGCAGGCATTTTACCGGGAGGTGGGAAGTGGAACCGAGCCAACCGAAGCGGTGGACGAAAGAGCGGTGGGTGAGCATTGGCGTGTTCGCAGGCTTCAGTCTGTTCAACCTGATGTTGATGTGTGCGGGAGGGGTGCTGTGCATGTTTTCTCTCGGTCCACCTGGGCGCCTGAGTTTCGGTGAGTTGTGGCTCTGGGTGGTCGCATTGCCAGCGATGGCGACGAAAGAGGTGGATTGGACCCTGGCAAACGTGCTGATGATCGCGAACCCCTTCCTCTACGGCGGCATGGGGTGGTTCGGGTGGCGGATGTGGCGGCTGATGCGGGGAAAAGCGGAGCCGGGGTAGGGCGGGGCCAACCGCCGTGTCATCGCCCCGAGCTTGCGAGGGGAATACGGTCGCCCGGTCGCACGCTCCCGGCGATGACACGGCGGTTGCCATCTTGGACGACCACATTTCCCGCCACTCCACTAAAACACCTCCCCTGGGCACCGCCCCTCTCAGAGGTTCCACGCATGGATTCGCTCGCCGCCGTTCGCGCCGGGTTCGCCGGCATCGACGCCGACCCCGCCCTCAAAGAAAAGTCCGCCGCCGACATCGGCACCTGGCTGTCGCACCCCGACTACGCCGCGTACAAGCCGCAGATCGAATGGCTGATCGGCGGGCAGAAGTGGAGCGTGCTGCTCGACAGCTTCTACCAGATCATCCCGTTCGGCACCGGCGGGCGGCGGGGGGCGGTGGGCGTCGGCCCGAACCGCATGAACCTGTGGAGCGTCGGGGCGAGCGTGCAGGGGCACTGCGAGTACCTGAAGCAGAAGTTCCCCGGCACGACGGTGAGCGTGGTGCTGGCCTACGACGTGCGGCAGTACAACGACAAGCGCGGCGTGTACAACCCGAAGCTGCCGAACCCGGTGCTCGGCCTGACCAGCCGCAACTTCTGCGAGTACGCGGCTGGCGTTTATGCGGCGAACGGCATCCACTCGCACATCCTGGCGGCCGACGCCAAGCGGTTCGTGAGTACGCCGGAACTCAGCTTCAGCATCCGCCACCTGAAGGCTCACGGCGGGCTGAACATGACCGCCAGCCACAACCCGCCGGACGACAACGGGTGCAAGTTTTACGACGAGCGTGGTGCCCAGCCGGTGCCGCCCGAAGACCAGATCATGATGGAACTGGTCGATCAGGTGACGCACATCAAGACGCTCCCGTGGGCCGACGGGGTGAAGTCGGGCAAGGTCCACTTCCTCGACCTCGCCGTTCACGCCAGGTACATCGAGTTGTGCAAGAAGCAGAGCCTCGTTCCGCCGCCGAAGCAGGACGAACTGCGGGTGGTGTTCACCCCCCTGCACGGGGTCGGGCACGGGTGCGCCGGCGAGACGCTCGAAGCGGCCGGGTTCAAATTGCATCTGGTGAAGGAGCAGAGTACGCCGGACGGGCAGTTCCCGAACGTCACCAAATCGCCGAACCCGGAAGTGCCCGAGTGCATGGACCGGGCCGAGAAGCTGGCCACGGAGATCGGGGCGGACGTGGTCATCGCCACCGACCCGGACGCCGACCGCATCGGCGGCATGGCCTGCACCACCGCCGACGGCAAGGGCAAGCACCGCTTCCTGACGGGGCAGGAGATCGCCGCACTGCTCACGCACTTCAAGCTGTCGCGGCTGGCGTCGGCCGGCGACCTGCCGGCGAGTCCCATCGTCATCACCACCGAAGTGACCACCGGGCAGATCACCCGCATCGCCCGGCACTTCGGGTCGCAGATCGTGAACGACCTGCTCGTCGGCTTCAAGTATCACGCGGATGTGTTGTGGCAGTTGGAATCGACCGGGCAGTTCGGCGAGGTGAAGGGCACGCCGGCCGACTTCGTCATCGCCACCGAGGAGAGCCACGGCATCCTGGCGACCGAACACCTGCGGGACAAAGACTCGGCGTGTGCCGCGCTACTGCTGGCCGAACTCGCGCTGCACCTGAAGCGACAAGGCCGGACCATCCCCGAGTTGCTCGGCGACCTGGCCCGCCAGTTCGGCCACTTCAAGAACGAGTTGCAGAACATCGTGATGACCGGGCTGGAAGGCAAGCAGAACATGGCGAAGATGCTCGACACCCTGCGGGCGAACCCGCCGGCGGCCATCGCCGGGCTGCCGGTGACGGGGTTCGAGGACTTGCGAAACGAGGACGGCAAGATGGGGCCGTTCAAGGGGGAGACGGACAAGGCGGCCCGCAACTTCCTCATCTTCCGGCTGACCGGCGACGGCATCGACGCGAAGGTGTGCCTACGGCCGAGCGGCACCGAGCCGAAGGCGAAGGCGTACATCGAGGTGAGCTGCCCGCCGCCGAAGGCGGGCACGGGCGACGCGGCGTGGGCGGCCACGTGTGCGGCGGTGGACTCCCAGGCGCGGGCGCTGGCCGACGACTTCCTGAAGCTGGCGCTGGGGACGGTCTGATGTTAGCCCGAAGCGCGAGCGAGGGGCGAACCACCTGTT